>NZ_CP009533.1:4447500-4685000 GCF_000761155.1 Pseudomonas rhizosphaerae
CCAGACCGGTGCCGTTGCCGATCAGAATCACCGACACTGGCTCCTGCGGCAGATGAAACCCCGCATTGCGTCGCAAGCGCAGGCTGACCGCGCCATGCAGTTCAGCGTGCTCGGTCAACCATCCCGAGCCCAGCCCCAGACTGCCGTCGCCGTGGCGTTCCTGGCGCACGATCAGTTCCAGCCGGCCATCGCTGGGCACCGAAGCAATGGAGTACTCGCGCACGCTGATGGGTATCAAGGCATCCACCAGCGCCTGCGCATGCAGGCCGACCAGGTGCCCTCGGCTGGCGGGCAACTGACGGCTGGCCAACGCCTGTCTAAGCGGCTCTTGCAAGCCATCGACCAAAACCGTGGTCGCGGCTTGCAGGCCCAACCCCGACAGGCACTGCTCGATGGCCACGTGTCCGTTGCGCGGCAAGACGTCCACCAGATCGCCCGCCTGCCACTGGGCTTGGCCACTGTCATGCCAGGCAATCCGGTAGACCGCAGCACCTTGGCTGGCAGGGTTCAACAGCTCGCGCTCGATCAAGGTCCAGGGGCTGAATACCGGGGCCTGCCACACGGCCTGGGCCACGCCGCCGGTGTGCAGGCTCAATTGCTGCTGCCACTGCTGCAAGGCTGCCGGGTCGGCATTGTCGACCTCGACCGAAGCGAACAGCGGCTGCGCACCCTGGGCATCGAGCCACTGCTGCAAACGCTGGGCAAAGCCGCAGAACTGCGGATACTGACGGTCGCCCAGCGCCAGCAATCCATAGCGCAAGCCGGGCAGGGCGCACACACTGCCCAGCACCTTGCGCTCGAAGCCGCGTGCGGTATCGGGCGCTTCGCCGTCGCCGAACGTGCTGACCACGAACAACGCCTTGTCGGCCTGCTGTAGCTGCGCTTCGTCCACCTGGGCCAGGGCGCGGACCTGGACACTGTGCCCGGCGGCCTGCAATTGCCCGGCGGTCTGCCACGCCAATTGCTCGGCAAAACCACTCTGGCTGGCGAAACCGATCAACCACCCGCCAGATGAATCGTCCTGCTGCAAGACGCCGCGCGCCAGCCGCACCTGGCGCTTCTTGCGGCGCCGATCCAGATACAGCAGCCAGCCGGTGATCAGGAACAACGGCATGGTCAAACTGGCCAGCATCATCAGGATGCGACCCACCAGCCCGAAATAGCTGCCCACATGCAGTGCGTAGATACTGGTCAGCAGTTGCGCCTTCAGCGACTTGTCTTCGTAACGCTGGATGTCTTTGACCTGCCCGGTGGCGGGGTCAAGGCTGAGCAAGCCGAAGGCGCGGTCGTGCGGCGAATCCTTGCGCAGGTAGAAGACCGTCGCCGGCAGCCCGACATTGCCGGGAATGCGCACATTGATCAGGCTCAGCTCGGGCCCGACCGCAGTGCGTATGCTGGCCCACAGTGCGTCGTAATCCACCACCGGCGCCACATCTGCCGACGAGGCCATACGCCGCTCGATGCGCGGAGCGGCGGGGTTATCGGAAAGCAGCCGGTTCACAGCGTTGCCGAACCATTGATACGACCAGGTCAGGCCGGTCAGCGCCGCCAGCAGATAGAACAGCAGGCACCAGGTACCGAACACCGCGTGCAGGTCCCAGTTGAAGGCGCGACCTTTCTTGGCCCAGTCCAGGGTCAGCCAGGTGCGCCAGTTCAACGCCCTGCGCGGCCAGCGCAGGTACAGGCCGGAAAGGCAGAAAAACACCAGCATCAGGGTGCAGGCCCCAGTGATCTGCCGCCCGGTGCCACCCATGGCCAGGAAGCGGTGCAGGTCCAGCATCAGGTCGAAGAAACCCTCGCCGAATACCTCGCCCTGCAATTCCCCGGTGTATGGATCAAAATACGCCGATGGCCCTCGTCGCTGTCCGGCAGGCGGGGCGAAGGACACCCGTGCCGCGCTGCCGTCGACCAGGTCCACACGCAAGGCAGCCACCTTGCTGCCCTGACGCTGCTCCAGAATCTCGACCAGCTGCGCCGCGGGCAGCATGCCCGTGTCGCGGATCTGCACCGTCAAGGTCTGCGGGTTGAGCGCGCGCAGGATTTCGTCCTCGAACGAGTAGCTGGCGCCGGTGATGCCCATCAGGGCCAGCACCAGGCCACCGGTGATGCCGAAAAACCAGTGCAGCTGGAAGAGGACGTTCTTGAACACGAATCACCTTGAGCGGGCCAATCGAAAGGAAGGCGGCCGGCATTATGCAGCAATAGGTGAGAATCGGTCTCACCCACGAGGCCATGCCTTGGCCCTGTCGACACATAAAAAGCCCCGCATCGTCGAAACGAGCGGGGCGCGGTAACCGATGTGCTGTTATCAGAAGTGGAAGTTGGTGCTCAACAGTGCCGTGCGTCCCGCCGCCTGGTTGGCGAAGTGGGTGCTGAAAGCCTTGTCGTAATAGGTCTTGTCGGCCAGGTTCTGCACGTTCAACTGCACGTCGAAGTGCTTGTTGATCTTGTAGCTGGCCATGGCATCCAGGCGCACATAGCTGTTGACCAAGGTGGTGTTGGCGAGGTTGCCGAACACGTCGTCGACGTAGAAGGCGCCGCCACCGATGGTCAGCTTGGGCGTCAGCTGATAGGTGGTCCACAGGCTGGCGCTGTTGTTCGGCGTATTGGGCATCTGATTGCCATTGTTGGCGGCGCCCAGCGGCCCGTTGTCCACCACCCGCGCCTCGAGGTAGCTGTAGCCGGCGAACACCTGCCACTGCTCGGTGAGCTTGCCCGAGGCCGACAGCTCCAGGCCGTCGACGCGAGTCTTGCCGGCGTTCTCGTAGCTGTAGGTGTTGGTCTGTACCCGAGTGTTGTCCTTCTCGGTACGAAACAGCGCGGCGGTCAGCGACAGGCGCTGGTCGAGCAGGTCCCACTTGGTACCGATTTCGTAGTTGGTGGTTTCCTCCGGCTCCAGGTCACTGCTCAGCAGGTTGCCCGTGCGGTCGGGCGCACCCCCCAACGGGTTGCCTTCCATGCCTTCACCGACCAGCGCACCAGGCGGCGTGGCGGACGTGGCATAGGACACATAGACGCTGCCGTTTTCGGCCGGCTTCCACACCAGACCCAGCTGGCCGGTGACGAACTCGCTGGTGTCCTCGCTCTTGGCCGTGGTGGCACCGGCGGCGGTGTAGGTGCGGTAGTCGGTTTCGAAATGGTCGTAGCGCAGGCCGGCGTTGACTTGCCACTGCGGGCTCAGCTCCAGCGTGTCGAACACGTAGATCGCCCGCGTCTTGCTCGACGTGTCGGTGCCGGCGTAGTTGCGGGCAATGGCGCCGTTCCACGGATCGTCCGGGTTGGGGTTGGCCAGCGAGGTGCAGTTGTAGCCACTGGAAGCGATACTGCCGAGGCTGCAGTTGCTGCTGGCACCGGCGGTCCGTGGCGTGGTGTCGGTATTGACGGTGTAGCTGCTGCGGTCGCTGTCCTCGCGGCTGAACTCGATACCGGTCGAGAAGCTGTTCTTGAATCCACCCACATAGAAATCGCCGAACAGGTCGGTCTGGTTGGTGGTGGTCGCGGTATTGCCGACGCGGCTGTTGGCACGGCGCCAGACACTGCCGTTATTGACGTTGCGCTGGCTGTCGTCGGGCTGGGTGAGGATGTAGTCCTGCATGGTATTGCCGTGGCGCAGGGTGTTCTTCACGGTCAAGGCGTCGGTGAGGTCGTGCTCGATGGCGAAGGTACTAATGTCGCTGCGAGTCTTGCGGAAATCACGGTCGCTCAGGCCATAGAAGTTGCTGCTGCGGCCGCCGTCCTGGGGCTTGTCCGGATTGGCCGAGGTACGCCCCGCGTTGCCCGCGGCCGGAATGCTGTAGGGAATCCCCGAATCGGGCAGGTCATCGCTTTCCAGGTGGTAGTAATCGAGGAAGACCCGCGTATCGGTGCCAAGGCCGAAGGCCAGGGAAGGCGCAATGCCCCAACGGTCGTAGTCGACCTGGTCGCGTCCGGCCACGTTGCTCTGGTGGCTCATGAGGTTGAGGCGTCCGGCAGCGCTGTCGCTGAACTGGTAGTTGCCGTCCAGCGTATAGCGCTGGGTCTGGTCCGAGCCCCAGGTGAAGCCACCGTCCAGCGAGTCGCCCAGATGCGCTTTCTTGCTCACCAGGTTGATGGTGCCGCCCGCAGCGCCACGGCCGCCGATGGCCGAGTTGGGGCCCTTGCTGACCTCGATGGATTCCACCGCGAAGATTTCGCGGCTCTGCGCGCCGGCATCCCGCACGCCATCCAGATAAGTATCGCCCTGGGCATCGAAGCCGCGGATGAACGGCCGGTCACCCTGTGGGTTACCGCCTTCACCGGCGCCAAAGGTGATGCCGGGCACGGTGCGCAAAGCGTCCTGCAGATTGAGCGCGCCGGTGTCCTTGATCACCTGTTGCGGTACCACCGTCACCGAGCGCGGGGTATCGACCAAGGGCGCGGTGTACTTGGTGGAGGAGGCACGTTCGGCCTGATAGGACGTCGGCTCCTGAGCTTCGCCGGTGATGCTGGTGGCTCCCAGCGATACCGAAGCGGCCTTGGCTTCGTCGGCGGCAGCGGCGTGTGCCGTTTGCACGGCGCACGTGGCGCCTAGGGCCATGCCGATGGCAGAGGCGAGCAGCCGTGGCGATGAGCCCGGAATGATTGGATGTTGGCGGTTCATGATGGAAAACCTTCCCCAAGGTTATGAGGCGGCGGATCATAATGTAAATGAATATTTGTATCAATTGCGAAATGTTGCTATCCGAGAAGGGGTTACATTCCGTACAATTTCGAAGGCGATTCGTGGGCATTCTTCCCTGCGCATGCGTGTACATCGGCAATGGGAATCAATACCATTGCTGCCTTTTCTGGCTTGCGGTAACTGTCCATGCTCCTACACATTCCCGGCTTGTTCGCGCGTGACGAGGTGCTGCGCATTCGCCAGGCCCTGGAGCAGGCCGATTGGGCCGACGGCCGCATCACGGCGGGCCATCAGTCGGCCAAGGCCAAGCACAACCTGCAGCTGCCCGAAGGCCATCCGCTGGCGCTGGAAATAGGCGCAGCCTTGCTCGAGCGGCTGTGGGCCAACCCGCTGTTCATGTCGGCGGCGTTGCCCAACAAGGTGTTTCCACCGCTGCTCAACTGCTACACGGCGGGCGGAAGTTTCGATTTCCACATCGACAACGCCGTGCGCCAGGCCAAGGGCAGTGTCGAGCGCGTCCGTACCGACCTGTCTTCGACTCTGTTCTTCAGCGACCCCGAGGACTACGACGGCGGTGAACTGGTCATCCAGGACACCTTCGGCACGCGCGAGGTCAAGCTGCCTGCGGGCGACCTGCTGCTGTACCCGGCCACCAGCCTGCACAAGGTACGGGCCGTCAGCCGCGGCGCGCGTTTCGCGTCCTTCTTCTGGACGCAAAGCCTGGTCCGTGAAGACAGCCAGCGTGCGCTGCTGTTCGAGATGGACGGGGCGATCCAGCAGTTGAGCCGTGACGTTCCCGATCACCCCTCGCTGATTCAACTCACCGGCACCTATCACAACCTGCTGCGGCGCTGGGTGGACGTATGAGTGCCGACTGGCGCCTGCGTCGCCTGGAAGTTCTGGACAACGAGCAACTGCAGGCGATGCTCGCCGCCGACCCGCGCAAGGCGGCGCAGGCGTTGGTGATCGCCGCAGGGCAGGGGGTCGTCGATGCCCAGGCCCTGCTCGGGCAGATTCTGCTCGACGGCCGCGGCATCGAGCGCGATGCCGCGCTCGCATTGAAGTGGTTTGCCATTGCGGCCAGCCGAGGCCACGCCATGGCGCACAACATGCTCGGCCGCTGCCATGAACACGGCTGGGGCTGCGAAGCCAGCGCCGAACGGGCGGCCGGGCACTATCTCCACGCCGCCCGTGCCGGGCTCGACTGGGGTTTGTACAACCTGGCCAACCTGTGGGGCACCGGACGTGGTCTTGCGCTCGACCACGCGCGGGCCTTCGCCTGTTACCTGCAGGCGGCCACCATGGGCCATGCCAAGTCCATGAACCTGGTAGGGCGCTATCTGGAGCAGGGGCTGGTGATGGCTGCCGATCTGCCTGCGCCAAAGGTCTGGTACAAGCGTTCGGCGCAGGCCGGGGATTTTCGCGGGCAGTTCAGCCATGCCGCGATGCTGGCCGAGGAGGGCGATATCGACACGGCAGTGATGTGGCTGCAGCGAGCACTGGAAGGGGGCAATACGAATTTTCTACGCAGCAGCGTGGCGGTGCTGGAGCAGGCCAGGCAGCCAGCCATCAAGGCGATGGCGACGCTTTATGCGCAGCGCTTGCAAGCGCTGGAAGGGTAGACCTGCAGGCAGCGCCAAGGCTGCCTGCAGGTATACGCTACTTAGATGTAGAACGACTTCAAAGGCGGGAAGCCGTTGAATTCCACCGCACTGTAGCTGGTGGTGTAGGCACCGGTGGACAGCCAGTACAGGCGGTCACCGATGGCCAGGTTCAACGGCAGGCCGTATTTGTAGTGCTCGTACATGATGTCGGCGCTGTCGCAGGTCGGGCCGGCGATCACCACTTCTTCCATCTCGCCTTTCTTCTCGGTCCAGATCGGGAACTTGATGGACTCGTCCATGGTTTCGATCAGGCCGCTGAACTTGCCCACGTCGGTGTACACCCAGCGCTCGACCGCGGTACGCGACTTGCGGGCTACCAGCACCACTTCACTGACCAGGATGCCGGCGTTGGCGATCAACGAACGGCCTGGTTCAAGGATGATTTCCGGCAGCTCGTCACCGAAGTCTTCCTTGAGAAAACGGATGATTTCCTCGGCATAGGTTTCCAGGCTGTTGGTACGGGTGATGTAGTTGGCCGGGAAGCCGCCGCCCATGTTGATCAGCTTGAGGACAATGCCGTCTTCTTCCTTGAGGCGTTCGAAGATCACCTTGACCTTGGCGATCGCCGCGTCCCAGACGCTGATGTCGCGCTGCTGCGAGCCGACGTGGAAGGAGATGCCGTAGGGCACCAGGCCCAGGTCGCGTGCCAGGATCAGCAGGTCCATGGCCATGTCGGTCTGGCAGCCGAACTTGCGCGACAATGGCCAGTCGGCCGTGGTCGAGCCTTCGGTGAGGATCCGCACGTAGACCTTCGAACCCGGTGCGGCCTTGGCGATGTTGCGCAGGTCGGCTTCGGAGTCCGTGGCGTACAGGCGCACACCCTTGTCGTAGAAGTAGCGGATGTCCTTGGATTTCTTGATGGTGTTGCCGTAGCTGATGCGCTCCGGACCCACGCCCTGGTTCATGACCTTGTCCAGCTCGTAGATCGAGGCGATGTCGAAGCTCGAACCCTTGTCGCGCAGCAGGTCGATGATCTCCACGGCCGGGTTGGCCTTGACCGCGTAATACACCTTGGCAAATTCGAACCCGGCGCGCAGGTCATCGTAGGCCTTGCTGATCATGGCGGTATCGATGAGTACGAAGGGGGTTTCTTGCTTGTCGGCGAACGCCTTCATCTTGTTGAAGGTATCGCGTGCGAAGTAGTCTTCGACGTTGATCGACATGCTAGGGACTCCTGGTGGCAAACGTCGTGAATATAAATGGGCTCAAATGACCATCCTCCGTATCCCCACTTTGGTTCGCCTACTTCCCAAGGCATGTCGGGCGAAAGCAAAAAGGCCACGGAAAGCTGCTTTCCGATGGCCTGTTGTCTCGTCGTCAGTACTTGAGCCGGATGGATCGTTTCCAGCATGGACGGTCGGCGCGAACTTTAGGGCGTGGAAGGCTTGAGAGCAACTAAAAATGTCGCGTTTTCGTACGTTGCCGACGGGGCCGGCAGTGGAACCCTTCAGCGATTCCCTTTTAACCGACCCACATGACCGCATGATGTTCCCGCCTGGCTGCCCCGCCGGTCATTCCTTGACGTTCATGAACTCCTTGGCCCAACCCACGTAACTCTCTGGATGGGTGTAGGTGTGAGTGAGCTCGGTGGCGCTCAGGTCGGTGCTCTTGCTGAACTGCTGGCGCTGTTCGCGCAGTGAATCGTAGGTGGCCTTGATGGCTGCAAAATAGGCACCATGGCCCGCCACCACGACCCGCACGCCCAGTGCGGCCAGGCGTTCGTCGTCGTGCAGTGCCGGGTTGCCGTAGGTCACCAGCATCAGTGGCACGCTGAGGTTTTCGGCAATCTGTTCCAGGTGCTCGAAATCCTTCACGCCGACCATGCAGATACCGTCGGCACCGGCCGCCTGATAGGCCTGGGTACGGCTGATGACTTCCTGAGTGGACAGCACACCGGCGTGGGTGCGGGCGATGATGGTCAGCTCGGGGTCGACCCGCGCCTCCAGCGCTGCGCGGATCTTGCCAACGCCCTCGGCCACCGAGATGAGGTCGGTGGAGCGGCGGCCGAACTGCGCCGGCAGCAGGGTATCTTCGATGGTCAGCGCACCGATGCCGGCGCGTTCCAGCTCGACCACCGTGCGCATCACGTTCAGCGCGTTGCCATAGCCGTGGTCGGCATCGGCAATCACCGGCAGCTGTGCCACACGACCGATGCGCGTGGCCTGTTCGGCGAACTCGGAAAGGGTGATCAGCGCAAAGTCGGGGGCAGCCAGCACCTGTAGCGAGGCCACCGAGCCCCCAAGGATACCGACCTCGAAGCCCAGGTCGGCGGCAATGCGGGCGGACATCGGATCGAACACGGAAGCGGTGTGATAGCACTGTTTTGAAGCAAGCAGCTCACGGAACTGGCGACGCAGGGCCGTGTGAGAAACTTTGGGCATGATCGCTCCTGATTCTGGCGAAACCCCAGTTGCCTATTGCGCAGGGTTTCTGGAACTTTATCGATTCTTCATGGGTTTTTAGTGACTGGCGCCAGTTTATCACCGCGCGGTCGAAGTTGTATTCGTTGACGCCATTGCGCCGTGCCAGTTTCACCCGTGTCGGCAACTGGCGACGGCGCACGCAAAATGGCAGAGTGTCCGGCCATGCCTGCCTGCCAACGGAATCCCCATGGCCACCACTCCAACAACAAGCACCCTCGATAACGCGCCCGGCGCTGCGCAGACCAGCCCGCTGGTGATGCGCATCCTTGGCGCCTGTGCGCTCGCCCACCTGGTCAACGACCTGATCCAGGCCGTGCTGCCGTCGATCTACCCCATGCTCAAGGCCAGCTACGGCCTGACCTTCACCCAGGTCGGCCTGATCACCTTGACCTTCCAGGTCACCGCGTCACTGCTGCAACCCTGGATCGGCTTCTATACCGACCGCCATCCCAAGCCGCTGCTGTTGCCGGCCGGCATGGTCTGCACGCTGATCGGCATCATGCTGTTGTCCACGGTCGGCAGCTTTCCGATGATTCTCCTGGCATCGGCCCTGATCGGCATCGGCTCCTCGACCTTCCACCCGGAAACCTCGCGGGTGGCGCGGTTGGCTTCCGGGGGACGCTTCGGTCTGGCGCAGTCCACCTTCCAGGTGGGCGGCAACACTGGATCAGCGTTTGGCCCGCTGCTGGCGGCCGCCATCGTCATTCCGTACGGCCAGGGGCACGTGGCCTGGTTCGGCCTGGTCGCAGTATTCGCCGTGGCGCTGCTGTACGCCATCAGCCGCTGGTACCGTGGCCATCTCAACCAGTTCAAGGCGCGCGCCGGTCAGCGTGCCAGCCACGGGCTGTCCAAGGGACGGGTCAAGGCCGCGCTGGTGGTCCTGGCGCTGCTGGTGTTCTCCAAGTACTTCTACATGGCCAGCTTCACCAGTTACTTCACCTTCTACCTGATCGAGAAGTTCGACCTGTCGGTGGCCAGTTCGCAACTGCACCTGTTCCTGTTCCTTGGCGCGGTGGCGGCCGGTACCTTTTTCGGTGGGCCCATCGGCGACAAGATCGGCCGCAAGGCGGTGATCTGGTTCTCGATCCTGGGGTCGGCGCCGTTCACCTTGATGCTGCCCTACGTCGACCTGTTCTGGACCAGCGTGTTGAGCGTGGTCATCGGCTTCATCCTGGCTTCTGCCTTCTCCGCCATCGTGGTGTACGCGCAGGAACTGGTGCCGGGCAACGTGGGCATGATCGCGGGCGTGTTCTTCGGCCTGATGTTCGGTTTCGGCGGTATCGGCGCAGCGCTGCTGGGGCATCTGGCAGACATCCACGGCATCGAGTACGTGTACTGGCTGTGCTCGTTCCTGCCGCTGTTCGGCATTCTGACGATCCTGCTGCCCAGCACCAAGAAGGTCTAGCGGGCGCGGTGTTCGGCCGGCTGGGGGCGGCCGAACAGGTAGCCCTGGAAATGCGAGCAACCCTCGGCCTTGAGCCGCATGAATTGTTCGTCGCTCTCCACGCCCTCGGCCGTGACCTGCATCTGCAGGCTGCGGCCCATACCGGTGATAGCTCTGATAATGGCAATCGCTTCGTTGCTGTCGCTCATGTCATGCACGAATGACTTGTCGATCTTGATCTTGTCGAAGGCAAACGCGCGCAGGTAGCTCAGGGACGAGTAGCCGGTGCCGAAATCATCCAGGGCGATACGCACGCCCAAGGCTTTCAAGCGCTGCAAAATGCCGATGTTGGCCTGGTTGTTGTCCAGCAGCACCGATTCGGTGATCTCCAGTTCCAGCCGCGCAGCGTCCAGGCCCGAATCGGCCAATGCCGCCTGCACCAGCTCCACCAGCCCGTTGTTGCGGAACTGCACCGGTGACAGGTTGACCGCGACGGTCAACTCGCCCGGCCAGCGCTGTGCTTCGTGGCAGGCTTCACGCAGCGCCAGTGCGCCGAGTTCATGGATCAGCCCGGTCTCCTCGGCAATGGCGATGAAGTCCAGCGGCATGATCATGCCGTGCTGCGGGTGCTGCCAGCGGATCAGGGCTTCATAGCCGATGATCCGCGTATCGCACTTGTCGATGATGGGCTGGTAATGCAGGTGCAGCTGCTTGTCGACGATGGCCTGGCGCAGATCGTTCTCCACCGTACGGCGCTTCTGCGCCACGGCGTCCATGCGCGGGTGAAAGAATTCGTAGCGATGGCGACCGTTGCGCTTGGCCTCGTACAAGGCCATGTCGGCACAGCGCAGCAGCTCTTCGGGGGTGTTCTGATCCTTGGACGCCAGTGCAATCCCGACGCTCAAACCCACACAGAGGCTGTGGCCCTCGATCAAAAAGGCCGGCTCGATGGTGTCGATCAGGCGCTGGGCTGAGAACTGCGCGTCCTCACCGTTCTTGAGCTCGGGCAGGATCACCGCAAACTCGTCGCCGCCCAGGCGCGCCAGGGTGTCGTTGGCCCGCAGCACATCGCGCAGACGCCTGGCGATGGCGCGCAACAAGCGATCGCCGAACTCGTGGCCCAAGGCATCGTTGACGTTCTTGAAGTTGTCCAGGTCCAGGCACAGGGTGGCCGTCATGCGATCGCGGCCGGCGTCTTCACGCAGCGCCTCTTCAAGACGCTGGCGAAACAGCGCGCGATTGGGCAGCCCGGTCAGGCTATCGTGATGGGCCATATGGCGAATGCGCGCCTGTGCGGCGTTTTCGTCGGTGATGTCTTCGACGATCAGCAATACATAGCTGCTGCCCAGCGCCTTGCCGCTTATGGTCACGGTCTTGCTGCGCAAGGTCCGCAGGCCACGCGGCGTGTGTTGCTGGCTCTCGGCATGGTGCAGACCCTCGGTACGCACGCACTGGTCGGTCAGCCGGCGCAAATAGCTACTCAAGGCGGGAGCGAGGCATTGCTCCAATTGCCGACCGATCATGTGTTCGCGAGCATTGCCGAACAACCGCTCGGCCTGCAGGTTGACCAGGAGGATCTGCCGCGAGACGGCGTCCTGCACGATCACGCTGGACGGGATGTTGGCGATCACCGAATCGAGAAACATCGACAACGAGGCCATCTCGGCGCTGTGACTTTCCGCCAGACGCTTGGCCTCAAGCAGGCTCAGGTCATGCGCACGCTTCTCGCTGATATCGCGCGTCACCTTGGCAAAACCCAGCAGATGGCCCCTGTCGTCACGAATGGACTCGATCACCACATGGGTCCAGAACAGCGTGCCGTCCTTGCGTACCCGCTGCCCCTCGCACTCGAAGCGGCCAACCTGTCGCGCGGTCTCCAGGCTCTGCGCCGGCAGCCCTCGGGCACGGTCCTCCGGGGTGTAGAAACAGGAAAAATGCTGCCCGACGATCTCGTCCGCCCGATAACCCTTGGCCCGCTGCGCCCCTGCATTCCAGTTCGAAACGATGCCCTGCGGCGACAGCATGTAGATCGCATAATCCACCACGCCCTGTACGAGCAGCCTGTACATCACATCGGAGTTTTCGTTCATGGGGGAGGTCTGCTGGCGGGAGTTACGGGGCAGTGAGGGGCTGCTTGCGGTCATCCAGGCTCGTCACGTTCGCTTGGGTCTGGTCCACAGGTTGTCGGCTCGCCATGCGCTATCTTTAGCGAGGGATGGGAAGGGCGCTTCACGAGCGTAATCCGGCGAGTTGCAATGTATATCCTCCGGGTATATACATCATCTTTGCGATCAATCACGATGCCTGAATCGAAGCGAGGTGTACTCATGGAGCAGGGCTCTGTTTTTCTGAGCAATAAAAGCCAAGCCGTTCGTCTGCCCAAGGCGCTGGCATTGCCCGATGGCGTCAAGCGTGTCGACGTTGTTGCCATAGGTCGGACGCGAATCCTGACCCCAGCTGGCGAGTCATGGGACAGCTGGTTCGAGGGTGAAGCTGTGACCAGCGACTTCATGCTTGACCGAGAGCAGCCAGCCATCCAAGAGCGCGACGGGCTCTGATGTTGAAGTTCATGCTCGACACCAATATCTGCATCTTCACCATCAAGAACCGTCCGGAACATGTTCGCGCTGCCTTCAAGCGTAGTCACGGGCTGATGTGCATCAGCAGTGTAACGCTGATGGAGTTGATCTACGGGGCTGAAAAATCCCTGCACGTTCAGCGCAATCTCGAAGTCGTGGAAAGCTTCGCCGCGCGCCTGGAAGTGCTCGATTACGATTCGTTCGCGGCCGCTCATACCGGGCAATTGCGAGCCGAGTTGGCTCGCTTGGGCATGCCGATCGGAGCTTACGATCAGATGATCGCCGGGCATGCCCGCTCCAAAGGCCTGATCCTGGTGAGTAACAACACCAGGGAGTTCATGCGGGTGCCTGGGCTTCGAATCGAAGATTGGGCAACACCGGCAGCCTGAACGCAAAAAGCCCCGCATCGCAGGGAGATGACGGGGCTTTGGGTGCAGCGGCCAACGGTGTTGCGGGTTTGCTCAGACGTTGAAGCGGAAGTGCATCACGTCACCGTCCTTGACGATGTATTCCTTGCCTTCCAGGCGCCATTTGCCGGCTTCCTTGGTACCGGCTTCGCCGTTGTACTGGATGAAGTCGTTGTAGGCGATGACTTCGGCGCGGATGAAGCCTTTTTCGAAGTCGGTGTGGATCACGCCGGCAGCCTGGGGGGCGGTGGCGCCGATCTTCACGGTCCAGGCGCGAACTTCTTCGACGCCGGCAGTGAAGTAGGTCTGCAGGTTGAGCAGGTCGTAGCCGGCGCGGATCACGCGGTTCAGGCCGGGTTCTTCCAGGCCCAGGGCCTCGAGGAACATGTCCTTCTCTTCGCCGTCGTCGAGCTCGGCGATTTCGGCTTCGATCTTGTTGCACACCGGCACCACGATCGCGCCTTCTTCTTCGGCAATCACCCGCACCACGTCCAGCAGCGGGTTGTTCTCGAAGCCGTCTTCGGCGACGTTGGCGATGTACATCACCGGTTTGGTGGTCAGCAGGTGGAAGCCGCGAATGACGGCTTTCTCGTCGTTGCCCATGTTCTTCATCAGGCTACGGGCCGGCTTGCCCAGGGTGAAGTGGGCAATCAACTGCTCCAGCAGGCCCTTCTGCACCACGGCGTCCTTGTCACCACCCTTGGCGTTGCGCGCAACCTTCTGCAACTGCTTCTCGCAGCTGTCGAGGTCGGCAAAGATCAGCTCCAGGTCGATGATCTCGATGTCGCGCTTGGGGTCGACGCTGTTGGAAACGTGGATCACGTTCTCGTCTTCGAAGCAGCGCACCACGTGGGCGATGGCGTCGGTCTCGCGGATGTTGGCCAGGAACTTGTTGCCCAGGCCTTCACCTTTCGAAGCGCCAGCCACCAGGCCTGCGATGTCGACGAACTCCATGGTGGTCGGCAGCACGCGCTTGGGATTGACGATGGCGGCCAGGGCTTCCAGGCGCGCATCGGGCATTGGCACGATGCCACTGTTGGGCTCGATGGTGCAGAACGGGAAGTTCTCGGCCGCAATCCCGGATTTGGTCAAGGCGTTGAACAGAGTGGACTTGCCGACGTTGGGCAGGCCGACGATGCCGCAGTTGAATCCCATGGTGAATCCCTCTTCGAAGAGTCAGGCCTTTTGGCTGTGCAGGTTTTTCATCGCGCGATTCCACTCGCCGGCGAAGATATCCGGCAGCACACCGAGGGCAAAATCGATACTGGCATCCAGTTTTTCCTGTTCGGCGCGCGGGGCGCGGCCAAGCACGAAATTGGACACCAACTTGCTGTCACCCGGGTGGCCGATGCCAAGCCGCAGGCGGTGAAAGCCGTTGTCATTGCCGAGCTGCGCGATGATGTCGCGCAGGCCGTTGTGCCCGCCGTGCCCGCCGCCCAGTTTAAGCTTGGCGACGCCGGGGGGCAGGTCGAGTTCGTCGTGGGCCACCAGGATCGCTTGCGGCGGTATGCGAAAGAAATTCGCCATCGCTGCGACGGATTGACCGCTGCGGTTCATGTAGGTGGTGGGGATCAACAGGCGAACGTCATGGCCCTGATGGCTGAAACGCGCCGTCAGGCCGAAATATTTGCGATCGGCAACCAGGTTCACACGGTGTGCCTGGGCGATGCGCTCAACGAAAAGAGCCCCTGCGTTATGCCGGGTCTGTTCGTATTCGGGGCCGGGGTTACCCAGGCCAACGATCAGTTGTATGGCGGTCACGGCAGGGGCTCTTCCTTGTCGAGTCGTGGACGACACCCGAGGGCGTCATCCACAGCTCGGCGTGCGAGTGAAATTACTCGGCAGCGCCTTCTTCGGTTTCTTCGTCGGCAACGATACGCGGAGCGTGGACGTTGGCAACTGCCAGGTCGGTACCATGAGCCAGTGCCACGAATTCGACGCCTTGCGGAGCCTTCAGGTCGGACAGGTGGATGATGGTGCCGATTTCAGCGTCAGCCATGTCGACTTCGATGAACTCAGGCAGGTCTTTCGGCAGGCAGGTCACTTCCAGCTCGGTCTCGGTGTGCGAGATCTCGCCGCCTTTCTTGACTGCTGGTTCCTGGTTCATGAAGTGCAGAGGCACGATGGCGGTCAGTTTCTGGCCGGCGATCACGCGTACGAAGTCAGCGTGCAGGACGTGACCCTTGGCTGGGTGACGCTGCAGTGCCTTGATCAGGACGTTCTGCTTGGTGCCGCCAACGTTCAGTTCGATCACGTGGCTGAAGGCAGCCTCGTTTTCGAGCAGTTTGGCAACTTCCTTGGCCAGCATGCTGATGGACTCAGGGGCTTTGTCGCCACCGTAGACAACAGCTGGAACCAGGCTGGCGAGACGACGCAGGCGGCGGCTCGCACCTTTCCCCAGGTCGGAACGCGCTTCGGCATTCAAAGTAAAATCGTTCATGTGTTTCTCCAAAATAACCACGTTCGCCCAGCGTTTGCGACCAGCGCCAAGGCGATACGGGCAAAAAAGCCCCGGCCCGACAAGAGTGTCGGGCCGGGGCGCTTTTCGTCAGAGCAATGTTTGCGAAGGGCAGGGCCCTCAGCGGAACATCGCGCTGATCGATTCTTCGTTGCTGATGCGACGCATCGCCTCGGCAACAACCGGAGCGATATCCAGTTGACGGATACGCCCACAGGCTTGTGCGGCTGCGGACAGCGGGATGGTGTTGGTCACCACCAGCTCGTCCAGCACGGATTTCTCGATGTTCTCGATCGCACGACCCGACAGAACCGGGTGGGTGCAATAGGCGAACACCTTCGCCGCGCCATGTTCTTTCAAGGCCTTGGCCGCGTGGCACAGGGTGCCGGCGGTATCGACCATGTCGTCGACCAGGATACAGGTGCGACCTTCGACATCACCGATGATGTGCATCACTTCGGAGTGGTTGGCCTTTTCGCGGCGCTTGTCGATGATACCCAGGTCAACACCCAGCGACTTGGCTACGGCCCGTGCACGCACGACGCCACCAATGTCGGGGGAAACGATCATCAGGTTCTCGAAGCGCTGGTCTTCGATATCGTCCACCAGAACCGGGGAACCGTAGATGTTATCTACCGGGATATCGAAGAAACCTTGAATCTGGTCGGCGTGAAGATCGACGGTGAGGACACGGTCGATACCCACCACGGTCAGCATGTCGGCTACGACCTTGGCGCTGATTGCCACACGGGCAGAGCGCGGACGGCGGTCTTGCCGAGCGTAGCCGAAGTAGGGGATCACGGCGGTGATTCGCGAAGCCGAGGAGCGGCGGAAGGCATCAGCCATCAGCACTAGTTCCATCAGGTTATCGTTGGTCGGCGCACATGTAGGCTGGATAATGAAGACGTCTTTACCGCGGACGTTTTCATTGATCTCGGTACTGATTTCACCATCGGAAAACTTGCTGACGGAGACATCACCGAGAGGGATATGCAGCTGACGCACTACGCGTCGAGCCAGATCGGGGTTTGAATTCCCCGCAAAGACCATCATCTTGGACACGCGCAGTACCTGCCGGCTGAGGGTATACCTGGATGAGTATAGGAATATGGCAGGGGCGGCTGGATTCGAACCAACGCATGGCAGGATCAAAACCTGCTGCCTTACCGCTTGGCGACGCCCCTGTAGCTTGAAACTCCGAGTGCCCAGCACTCGTTTCCTGTTACAGACTTTGCAGCTTGCGATGCAACATCGAAACGTTGCTTCCCTTGGCCACGAACCCTGAAAGGGTGTCTGCAAGAAGGTGCGAAACTCTATCAGCTTCCGCTTTGCTTGGGAAGGCCCCAAACACACAACTTCCAGTGCCTGTTAGCCGAGCTTCAGTGAATTTGTTGAGCAAATTCAGTGCGTTACGTACATCTGGGTAACGACGCTCTACTACTGGCTGGCAGTCATTACGACTGTTTCCCTCAAGAACGGGGCGCACTTTAATGGGCGCCGAGTCACGTGTCAACAACGGATCCGAAAAAATTTCCGCTGTACTTACAGAGACTTGCGGCACGAGCACGAGGAACCAGGGTTCGGGCAGTTCGACCGGGGTCAGTTTCTCGCCCACGCCCTCGGCAAACGCGGCGTGGCCGCGAACGAATACCGGCACGTCTGCACCCAGGCACAGGCCCAGTTGCGCGAGCTGATCTTCGCTGCAGCCGGTCTGCCACAGGTGGTTCAGGCCCAGCAGGGTGGTAGCGGCGTCGGAGCTGCCACCGCCGATGCCGCCGCCCATGGGCAGCACCTTGCGCAGCCAGATGTCGGCGCCCAGGGTCGTGCCGGTCAGTGCCTGCAACTGCCGCGCGGCCTTGACGATGAGGTTGCTGTCGTGGGGCACGTCGGCAATCTCGGTATGCAGCTGCACCACACCGTCGGTGCGCAAGGCAAAGTCCAGCTCGTCGCCATGGTCCAGAAACTGGAACAGCGTCTGCAACTCGTGATAGCCGTCCGGGCGACGCCCCAGAATGTGCAGCATCAGGTTGAGCTTGGCGGGGGCGGGCAGGGTGAGCGTAGGGTTCATGGTGCCTTCGTTCACGTTACTGCCCCAACCGGCGTGGCTGCCAATCCTTGACCACTAGGGTCACGTCCAGGTCCTGGCCATGCAGCTTGATGCGCTCGGGCAGCCAGTAGCCGTTCTGTTCGGCATAGCTCAGGTATTCGACGCTCCAGCCATCCTGCGTCAGGCCTGCGAGGCGGCTGTTGCCGTCCAGGGTCAACTGGCTCTTGCTGTCGGGCGCAGGCAGGCCACGTACCCACCACGACAGGTGCGACACCGGCAGCTTCCAGCCCAGTTGCTGTTCCAGCAACTCTTCGGGGGTGGTCGCCTGGTAGCGGCCCTGGTTGGCCACCTCCAGGCTGACATCGCCCGGACGTCCGGTCAGGCGCGCCGCGCCACGCCCCAATGGGCCGGACAGACGAATGTCGTAGTAGTCCTGGCGCTGCAGCCAGTACAGGGTGCCGGAACCCGAGTCCTTGGGTGCGCGAATGCCGATCTTGCCGTTGATCTCCCAGCCGTCGAGCTGGGTCAGCTGTTGCTTGTGGGCTTGCCACTGCTGGGGGTTGCCCTGGCCCTGCAGGGCTTCGTGGGAACCCATGCCGGCGCAGCCGGTGAGCACGGCAATGAAGGAAGCAACCAGCAGGTGACGCATGTAGGAGGTAGGACGCAAAGGCATGGATTAAAGATTCTCTGATCCGGTCAGGCGCAGGATGGTGCTGCGCAGAATAGGGCTGTCGGGTTGTTCTTGCAGGGCCGCGCCCCAGACTTTGCGGGCTTCGCGCTGCTTGCCGTTGGCCCACAGCACTTCGCCCAGGTGGGCCGCCACTTCGTGGTCTGGAAAACGTTCCAGGGCGCTGCGCAGATAGCGCTCGGCGTCGTCGAGGTTGCCCAGGCGATAATTGACCCAGCCCAGGCTGTCCAGCACGGCCGGATCTTCCGGGTTGATCCGGTGGGCCCGCTCAATCAGCACGCGGGCTTCCTCGAAGCGGTTGGTGCGGTCGGACAATGTGTAGCCCAGGGCATTGAGCGCCATGGCGTTGTCCGGCTCGCGCGCCAGGATGGCCCGCAGATCCTTTTCCATCTGCACCAGGTCGTTGCGCTTTTCAGCCAGCATCGAGCGGGTGTACAGCAGGTTCAGATCATCCGGATTCTGCTTGATGGCGTTCTGCAGTACCAACCAGGCGGATTGGGTCTTGTCGTTGTTGGCCAGGGTTTCGGCTTCGATCAGGTAGAGCTGGATCGCGTAGTCGGGCTGGGCATCGCGAGCCTCGGCCAGGCGTCGCGATGCTTCGTCGGCGCGGCCATTGGCGATCAGGATATCGGCCTGGCGCAGCTGTGCGGGCAGGTAGTCGGTGCCGATGCCGACTTGTGCATATTCATCGAGGGCCGCCTGCGGGTCGCCACGTTCTTCGGCGATGCGGCCCAGGTTCAAGTGGGCGGAATCGACATGACTGCCACGCTCCACCAGCTGTTGCAGGTAGTTGTAGGCTTCATCCCACGCCTTGCCTTCCAGGCAGACCAGTGCCAGCGAGTAGCGCAGTTCGTCGTCGTCGGGGTATTGCTGAACCAGGATGGCGAACTGCACCTTGGCGTCGTCCATGCGGTTCTGCTCGACCAGCATGCGCGCGTAGGTCAGGCGCAATCGCTTGTCGTCGGGGATCTTCTTGAGGTTCTTTTCGAGCAGCGGCATGGCTTCGCTGCCACGGTCCAGCGCGGCCAGCAGGCGTGCGCGCAGCAGGATCGGAGCGATCTCGCCTTCCTGCGGCGGGTTGTCTTCGAGCAGGGCGAGGGCGCCTTCGGTGTTGCCGTCCTGTTGCAGCAGCAGGGCCTTGCCGAAGATCAGCTGGCCATTGCCGGGATACTTGCCGAGCAAGCGCTCGAAACTCTGCAGCAGGCCACGTCGGGTGTTTTCATCGGTGTCGGCGGCCGACAGCGCGAGAAAGTCGAAGTGGGTGTCGCCCTGACCCTGCAGGACCTTCTCCATGTACACCAGCGACTCGTCGTACCTGCCGTTGCGCGCCAGCTGGATGGCGGCAGCGCGTTGGGCATCGAGATCGGCGGGTGCATTGCGGGCCCACAGCAGCGCGGTTTCCAGCGCCGGTTGATCGGCGCCCAGGTACTCGGCGATGCGGAAGGCGCGCTCGGAAATGCCAGCATCTTGGGTCTTGCGGGCCTGGGTGACGTAGTTGCCCAGCGCCAGATCGAAACGATCACGCTGCCCGGCCAGCTCCGCACTGAGCAGGCTGAACACGGTTTCCTCGCTGAACGAGCCGTAGACCTTGGGCGCCTCGTCCGGCGCGGGCGCCGGCTGCGCCACGGGAGCCGGAACCGCCTGCTCTCTGGACGGCCAGGACTGGCAGCCCTGCAGCAAGGCGAAGGCGAGGAGCAACGTGGAGGTTCTATTCATAGAGGGGATTTTGGCGGCTTACCTGCGGTCGGATCATCATGACACAAGCCACAGGTCAAACCCATAACTCGAGGTTGCCTATTAGGACAATAGATAGCGGTGGTTGTTCTGGGCCGGACGAAGTAGGACAATTACCGGCTTCTCGACATCATCAGCGACCTTGAATGGCCTTTCTCGCCCTCGGCATCAACCATAAGACTGCTTCGGTCGACGTGCGCGAGCGCGTGGCGTTTACCCCGGAGCAGCTGGTAGAGGCCCTGCAGCAGCTTTGCCGGCTGACCGACAGCCGCGAGGCCGCGATCCTCTCGACCTGCAATCGCAGCGAGCTGTACATCGAGCAGGACCACCTGACCGCCGATGCCGTGCTGCGCTGGCTTGCCGATTACCACCGTTTGAACGTCGAAGAGCTGCGCGCGAGCGCTTATGTGCACGAAGAAGATGCGGCTGTTCGTCACATGATGCGCGTCGCGTCGGGGCTCGATTCGCTGGTGCTGGGCGAGCCGCAGATCCTGGGGCAGATGAAATCCGCCTACGCCGTGGCGCGCGAGGCTGGCACCATCGGGCCACTGCTCGGGCGTCTGTTCCAGGCCACCTTCAGCGCCGCCAAGCAAGTACGCACCGACACCGCGATCGGCGAAAACCCGGTTTCGGTGGCCTTTGCCGCCGTCAGCCTGGCCAAGCAGATCTTCAGCGACCTGGCTCGCAGCCAGGCATTGCTGATCGGCGCGGGCGAAACCATTACCCTGGTCGCACGCCATCTGCACGAACAGGGGGTCAAGCGCATCGTGGTGGCCAACCGGACACTGGAACGCGCGAGCACCCTGGCCGCGCAGTTCGGCGCCCATGCAGTGCTGCTTTCCGACATTCCCCAGGAGCTGGTCAACAGCGACATCGTGATCAGTTCCACCGCCAGCCAGTTGCCGATCCTGGGCAAGGGTGCGGTCGAAAGCGCGCTCAAGCTGCGCAAGCACAAGCCCATCTTCATGGTCGATATTGCCGTGCCACGGGACATCGAACCCGAGGTTGGCGAACTGGACGACGTCTACCTCTATACCGTCGATGACCTGCACGAAGTGGTTGCCGAGAACCTGAAAAGCCGCCAGGGTGCCGCCCAGGCCGCCGAAGAACTGGTGAGCGTGGGCGCCGACGACTTCATGCTGCGCCTGCGCGAGCTGGCAGCCGTGGATGTGCTCAAGGCCTACCGCCAGCAAGGCGAGCGCCTGCGCGACGAGGAGTTGCAGAAGGCCATGCGCCTGCTGGCCAACGGCGGCAATGCCGAAGAAGTGCTCGCGCAACTGGCCCGGGGCCTGACCAACAAGTTGCTGCACGCGCCCAGTGTGCACATGAAAAAGCTCTCTGCCGAAGGCCGCATCGATGCGCTGGCCATGGCCCAGGAACTCTTTGCCCTCAACGAGGGCTCAACGGATAAACCGCCGCAATGAAAGCGTCCCTGCTCAATAAACTGGACACGATCCAGGACCGATTCGAGGAATTGACCGCCTTGCTGGGCGACGCCGAAGTCATTTCCGAGCAAACCCGTTTCCGTGCCTACTCCAAGGAATACGCCGAAGTCGAACCTGTGGTGCTGGGTTACCAGCAATGGACCAAGGTGATGGCTGACCTGGAGGGCGCACAGGCGCTGCTCAAGGACAACGACCCGGACATGCGCGAGATGGCGGCCGAGGAGGTGCGTGAAGCTCGCGAACAGCTGGTGCAGTTGGAAGGCGCGCTGCAGCGCATGCTCCTGCCCAAGGACCCCAACGACGGCCGCAACGTGTTCCTCGAAATCCGCGCCGGTACCGGTGGCGATGAAGCGGCGATCTTCTCCGGCGACCTGTTTCGCATGTATTCGCGCTACGCCGAACGCCGCGGCTGGCGCCTGGAAATTCTTTCGGAAAACGAAGGCGAGCACGGCGGCTACAAGGAAGTCATTGCCCGTGTCGAGGGCGACAGCGTCTACGGCAAGCTCAAGTTCGAGTCCGGGGCGCACCGGGTCCAGCGCGTGCCGGAGACCGAGTCCCAGGGCCGTATCCATACCTCGGCCTGCACGGTCGCGGTGTTGCCCGAGCCGGACGAGCAAGTCGCCATCGAGATCAATCCGGCCGACCTGCGCGTGGACACTTACCGTTCCTCCGGCGCCGGCGGCCAGCACGTCAACAAGACCGATTCGGCGATCCGCATCACCCACTTGCCGACCGGCATCGTGGTGGAGTGCCAGGAAGAACGTTCGCAGCACAAGAACCGCGCCCGCGCCATGAGCTGGTTGTCGGCCAAGCTCAACGACATGCAGAGCAGCGCCGCGGCTAATGCCATCGCCAGCGAGCGCAAGCTGCTGGTGGGTTCGGGCGACCGTTCCGAGCGCATCCGCACCTACAACTTTCCCCAGGGCCGGGTGACCGACCATCGCGTCAACCTGACCCTGTACTGTCTGGATGAAGTTTTGGCCGGTGGGGTCGATGCAGTGATAGAGCCGCTTCTGGCTGAATACCAGGCCGATCAGTTGGCCGCGTTGGGTGAATAGAACATGACCATCATTGCCAGTCTGCTGCGCGCCGTGGAACTGCCCGAGTCACCCACCGCACGCCTCGATATCGAGCTGTTGCTGGCCGCCGCGCTGGGCAAGTCGCGCAGCTACCTGCACACCTGGCCCGAGCGCATCGTGCCCAGCGAAGCGGCCACTGCCTTTGCCGCATTCATCCGCCGTCGCCAGGCCGGCGAGCCGGTGGCCTATATCCTCGGCCAGCAAGGTTTCTGGAAGCTCGACCTTGAAGTGGCCGCGCACACCTTGATCCCGCGTCCCGAGACCGAGCTGCTGGTGGAGGCTGCGGTGCAGTTGCTGCCGACACACTCGGCGCGGGTACTCGACCTGGGTACGGGCAGCGGCGCGATCGCCCTGGCCCTGGCCCATGAATGCAGTGCCTGGCAAGTCACCGCGGTCGACCGCGTTGCCGAAGCCGTGGCTCTGGCCGAACGCAACCGGGTGCGCCTGAACCTGGGCAACGCCCGGGTGCTGGAGAGTCACTGGTTCAGCGCCCTGCAAGGCGAGCGCTTCGACCTGATCGTGAGCAACCCGCCGTACATCGCCAGTGCCGACCCTCACCTGAGTGCCGGTGACGTGCGTTTCGAACCGGCCAGCGCGCTGGTGGCAGGCGAGGACGGCCTCGACGACCTGCGCCTGATCATTGGTCAGGCCCCGGCGTACTTGCAGGCGGGCGGCTGGCTGTTGCTCGAGCATGGCTACGACCAGGCGCCGGCGGTCCGTGAACTGCTCGCACAACACGATTTCGAGCAGATCGAAAGCCGTATCGACCTCGGCGGTCACGAGCGCATCACGCTCGGGCGGCTGCTGTGCTGACCGACCAGGAGCTTCTGCGCTACAGCCGCCAGGTGCTGCTGTCGCAGGTCGACATCGAAGGCCAGCTACGGCTCAAGAACAGTCGGGCACTGATCGTCGGCCTGGGTGGGTTGGGTTCGCCAGTGGCGATGTACCTGGCCGCTGCGGGTGTCGGCGAGCTGCACCTGGCGGACTTCGATACGGTCGATGTGACCAACCTGCAACGCCAGGTCCTGCACGACAGCGCCTCGATCGGGGAGACCAAAGTCGACTCGGCCATTGCCCGCTTGAGTGCGATCAATCCCGAGATCGATCTGGTCGCCCATCGCAGTGCGCTGGATGAGGACTCGTTGAGTGCGGCAGTTGCCGCCGTCGACCTGGTGCTCGACTGCTCCGACAACTTCGCTACGCGCCAGGCGGTGAATGCCGCCTGCTTTGCCGCTGGAAAGCCGCTGGTCAGTGGCGCTGCGATTCGTCTGGAAGGGCAGCTCTCGGTGTTCGACCCGCGGCGTCCGGAAAGCCCCTGCTACCACTGTCTGTACGGAGAGGGCAGCGATGCCGAGTTGACCTGCAGCGAGGCCGGTGTGGTCGGCCCGTTGGTGGGGTTGGTCGGCAGCCTGCAGGCACTCGAAGCATTGAAACTGCTGGCGCAGTTTGGCGACGCGCTGGTGGGGCGACTGTTGTTGATCGATGCATTGGGCACGCATTTCCGTGAAATGCGGGTCAAGCGCGATCCCAAGTGTCCGGTCTGCAGCGCGCGACATGTCTGAAGCGCCGGTAGGCGTGTTCGATTCCGGCGTCGGCGGCTTGTCGGTACTGGGTGAGATCGAACGCCTGCTGCCCCGCGAATCCCTGCTGTACGTGGCCGACACCGGCCACATGCCCTATGGTGAAAAGTCTCCGGAATTCATTCGCGAGCGTTGCGCCAAGGTGGCGCAGTTCTTCCGTGGGCAGGGCGCCAAGACCTTGGTACTGGCCTGTAACACGGCCACGGTCGCGGCCGTCGCGGATCTGCGCGAACGGTACCCTGACTGGCCGATCGTCGGCATGGAGCCTGCGGTGAAGCCCGCTGCGGCGGCCACACGCAGCGGCATCGTCGGTGTGCTGGCAACCACTGGCACCTTGCGCAGCGCCAAATTCGTGGCATTGCTCGATCGCTTCGCCAACGAGGTGCAGGTCATCACGCAGCCTTGCCCCGGCCTGGTCGAGCTGATCGAAACCGGCGACCTGCGCAGTCCGGCGCTGCGTCTGCTGCTGCAAGGCTATGTGCAGCCGTTGCTCGACGCTGGCTGCGATACCTTGATTCTAGGCTGCACGCATTACCCTTTCTTGAAGCCGCTGCTGACCGAAATGGTCCCGGCCGACGTGGTGCTGGTGGATACCGGCGCCGCCGTGGCGCGTCAGCTGCAGCGATTGTTGAGCGCCGGTAATCTGCTGAACGAGGGCGCTGCGAAACCTGCACGGTTCTGGACCAGCGGATCCGTAGATACTTTCCGAAATGTCCTACCGAAGCTGAGGAATTTCTCAGACAACGTGCACCTATTCACGTTGTAAAAAAAATGTGAAAGAATCGATGTGTAACGCTGAACTTACGTGCCAACTTCGATTCCATAGCTTGTTCATTTTTTTGACAAAAATTCTTACAACCGCATTTGGTGGGATGTTTCTCATGATGAGACTGTTCAGTTTGGCTGCGATTGCAGCCTTGATGTTGGGGCAATCGGTGACCGCGAACGCGGCTGACCTGTCGTTTTCCGCGGGTGAAACGGGCGAGTCGTCCCAGGTCTATCGCATCGGCCTGCAATCCAATTGGGACAAGAGCTGGTTCCAGACCGACGTCGGTCGCCTGACCGGTTACTGGGACGCCGGCTATACCTACTGGGATGGCAAGGACTTCAAGGACAACCACAGCCTGTCGTTCGCTCCGGTATTTGTCTACGAATTCGGCGGCGGCTCGATCAAGCCCTACATCGAGGCCGGCATCGGCGTTGCGGCTTTCGCTCACACCCAGATCGAAGGCAACAAGCTGGGCTCCTCGTTCAACTTCGAAGACCGCATCGGCGCAGGCGTGCGCTTCGGTGGCGGCCATGAGCTGGGCGTGAGAGCGATTCACTACTCCAACGCCGGCATCAAAGAGCCGAACGATGGTATCGAAGCCTACACCCTGAACTACCGCATGCCGTTGTAACCGTTCCCCCGGCCGTCATCGGCCGTCGCGCGGGCAGAGCCTTCTGCCCGCGATCGTATTCTCGACACCCTTCCTATTTGGCTTTGCGTGGCAGATTCTTGAATGCTGCCAAGGCGCGCGCGCGTCCCTCTTTCAGGTCCACGATGGGGCGGGGATAGCCGCTTTGCTTGAGTGCGTCGGCGGTCGGTGCATGGACCTGCTTGCGATCCAATCCTTCCAGCTCGGGCAGCCACTGCTTGAGAAACACGCCTTGCTCGTCGAACCGCTGCGACTGGCTGACTGGATTGAAGATACGGAAGTACGGCACTGAGTCGGTGCCCGTGGATGCGCTCCATTGCCAACCGCCATTGTTGGAGCACAGGTCGCCGTCGATCAGGTGCTGCATGAAGAACCGCTCGCCTTCGCGCCAGTCGATCAGCAGGTTTTTGCTCAGGAACATCGCGGTGATCATGCGCAGACGGTTGTGCATCCAGCCGGTGGACACCAGTTGGCGCATCGCCGCATCGACGATGGGAATGCCGGTACGGCCTTCCTTCCATGCTTGCAGCTCGCTGGGCGCATTGCGCCAGGGCAGGGCTTCGTATTCCTCGCGAAACGGCCGGTGCATCGACACGCGCGGGTAGCCGACCATGATGTGCCGGTAGAACTCGCGCCAGATGATCTCGCCGATCCACGTCACGGCGCCAACGTTGCCGCTCTCGAATTCTCCACGGTTGGCATTGAGCGCGGCATGCAGGCACTGGCGCGGCGAAACCACGCCCGACGTCAGGTAGGCCGAAATCTGGCTGGTCCCCGGGTGCGCCGGTAGGTCACGCTCGACCTTGTAGTCTTCGATCGGCTGGTCGGTGAAGGTGTCCAGGCGCTTGTGTGCTTCCTTCTCGCCAGCCGGCCACAACTTGCGCAGCGCCTCGTCGGGTGTGGTGAAACCCTTGACCTGATCGGGTACCTTGTCGGCGGCGACGTGCACCGGCTTTTGCGCACGGGGTTTTTTCGCCAGGGCCGGAACGGACTGATGCAGGCGCTCGTAGCAGACCTTGCGGAACTGGCTGAACACCTGAAAGTAGGTGCCGCCCTTGGTCAGTACGCTGCCGGGCGTGAACAGCGCTTGGTCCAGATAGCGATGCAGAGGGATATCCGCCTTTTTTAGCGCTGCCTCCACTGCTTCGTCGCGGCGGTTTTCATTGACGCCGAACTCGTCGTTGCAATGCACGGCCTCGATCTTGTGTTCGGCGCACAGCGCGGCGATCACCTTGGGTGCCTTGTCCCAGGTGTCCGCTTCACGCAGCAGCAGTGGGATGTGCAAGGCCTTGAGGCTGGCACTGAGTTCCTTGAGATTGCGCAGCCAGAAATCGACCTTGTTCGGCGAGTCGTCGTGCGCAAGCCATTGCTTGGGGCTCAGCAAGAACACGGCCAGGGTCGGGCCCTGCTCGCAGGCAGCTGCCAGGGCGGGGTTGTCGTGCACTCGCAGGTCGCTGCGCAGCCAGATCAATTGCATGGGGGCCTCATCGTTCGGATTCAGGGTTGCCGGTCGGCCAATACGCCGGACGCCTGCAGCAATTGCTGGGCGTGCAACGGATCGGTCGCCAGGTGCAGGTCGGCAATGGGAGAGGAGGCGTCGCCTGCGGCGGCGCGGTGGATGAGCACAGCCGAGCCCACCAGCCACTTGGGGCAGGCGCAGCCCACCAGCAGCCGGCCCAGGGTTGCCAGGTTGAGCGCCTTGTCGGCGTAGACCAGCAGGGCACGCGCTTGCAGCTTGTCGCACGCCAGGGCCAATTCGCCGGCTGGGAGTGGCGCGTCGAACACCTGGACCGGGCAATCGCTACTGCTGATCAGCCATGCGCCCAGCCACAGGTAAGGATCCGGGGTAACATCGGCCTGATTGACCAGCACCACGGGCGCGCCGCTCAGCTGGCGGTTGTTGTGATAGATCCGCGCACCCAGCTTGCTGCGCAGCCAGCCATGGAAAAACACCCGTTGCATCTGCGCGCCGAATTGGCCTGCCCAACGCTGCTCGAGGTCGTTCAGCAGCGGCAGCAGCAACTGCTCGCACAGGGTCGCTGGGGGATACAGGGCCATTGCCTGGTTGAACAGATCATCCAGCGGGCGTTCGGCCATGTCTGCAATGGCCTGGGCCAGCGTCTGACGCAGTTGCTGCCAGTCGTTCTGGACCTCGGGCTGCGCATCGCGGGGAGCATCGAGCAACTGTTTGACCTGGCTGACGGCCACGCCGCGGTTGAGCCAGGTCAATACATGATGGATGCGTGCAATCTGCGCGGCGTCGTACAGGCGATGACCCTTGGCCGTGCGGTGCGGCACGATCAGGCCATAACGCCGCTCCCAGGCGCGCAGGGTGACGGGGTGCACACCGGTTTGCCGGGTGACTTCGCGGATCGGCAGCCAGTCGGTGCCGTTGGTCTCAGATGGCATTGCGCAGGCTCAGGTTTTCAGGATGAGGCTGCAAGTAGGTCTGCTGAGCGATGTAAGGGTCCGGATGAATGCGGAACAGGTGCTTGAGCAGCGTCATCGGCACTACCAGTGGAACGATGCCTTCGCGGTATTGATTGATCAGCTGTTGCAGTTCCTGCTTGTCCTGCGCATCGATGTCACGCTTGAGGTAGCCGCTGATGTGCTGCAGCACATTGCTGTGGGTGCCGCGTGTGGCGCAGCGTTTGAGTGCCTGCATCAGTTCGCTGAAATAACGCGGACCGACCTGCTCGGCATCGCCACGGCCCATGCTACCCAGCAATTTGCCCAGCACCTTGTACTGCAGCGGGTGGTTGGCCATTAGCTGGTATTTGAAGCGCGAATGAAATTCCATCAAGGCGCGCGGCGTCAGGCCGCCGGCCAGCAGCGCCTGCCACTGGGCATAGGCGCCCACGCGCACCAGGAAATTTTCCCGCAGTACCGGGTCGCACAGGCGACCTTCTTCTTCCACCGGCAGGTCCGGATGGCGTGCGCAGAATGCCTGTGCATAAATGCCTCGGCCGCCTTCGCGCTGGGGAGCACCGTTGTCGCGGTAGATCTTCACGCGCTCCAGGCCGCAGGAGGGCGACTTCTGCATGAAGATGTAGCCACAGAGGTCGGTCAGCTCACCCGCCATCTGTTCGCCGTAAGCGGCCAGCGGTGCGGTGACGTTGATGTCGGGATGCACAGTGCCCACTGCCTGGGTGTGATCCTTGTCGCCAACCAGGCGAATCGGTTCGCGCGGCGTACCCAGGCCAATGGCGACTTCGGGGCAGACCGGGACGAACTCGAAATGCTCGACCAGAATCCGGCTGCACCAGCGCGACTCCTTGTGCCCGGCGTTGTAGCGCACCGGCGCACCGAGCAGGCAGGCGCTGATGCCGATCTTGGGTTTGCTGACACTGGGCTCTTGCATGACGGACCTCTTCTGAAACCTGTACATACTGACAACGCTGTACAGCATAGTTTCATCATAAGTCTGGATTTGTACAATGCAAATTCTTTGCACAGCTATTTGGCAAACCCCAGGTCGTGCGGTTGATCACTGCCAGCCCATCTTCCAGGTCTGCATGTCCTGCAGGGCTTGCCAAGGCAGGCGTTCGACGCGGTGCGTGAGGACCGCCTGCAACTCGACCTCCAGCACCACACCTTCGTCATCGCAGAAGACTTCGCTGACCAGGAAATGCTTTTCCCGGTTGAGCGGACGCACGGCGGTCCATTTCGACAGCAACAGCTTGCGCGGATTGAGCCGGTGCCGGTCGTTCATTGCAAGTGCTCGAGCAAGCGCCGTGCCGCTTCCTGGCCGCTGAGCCATGCGCCTTCGACGCGGCCGGACAGGCACCAGTCGCCGCACACGTACAAGCCCAGGTCGGGATCGGCCAGCGCGCCCCACTCATGGGGCTGGGCGGGGCGTGCGTAAAGCCAGCGATGGGCCAGGCTGAAGCTTGGCGCAGGCATTGGGCAACTCACCAGTTCGGCGAAGGCGCCATGCAACTGTTCGATCACCGCCTCGCGGGACAGGTCGATGTGCTGCTTGCTCCACGCGCTGGTGGCGTGCAGCACCCAGGTGTCGGGGCTGTCGTCGCGGCCTGGCTTGCTGCCACTTCGCGCCAGCCAGTCCAGTGGGCTGTCCTGCACGAAACAGCCCTGCATCGGGGTGTCCAGCGGCGTGTCGAAGCTCAATGCGACCGACCATGTCGGGTCCATCTTGACCCCGGCTACCTGGGTGGCGAGCTTGGGCGCGCTGGCCAGTAGCGCAGTGGCCTGGGGGGCCGGCACGGCGAGCACGACATGGCTGAACGGTCCGTGGCTGGTGCCTTCGGCATCCAGCAGTTCCCAGAATTCCTCGCCCTTGAACACTTCGGCGATCCGGCAGGAAAAAACTGCAGGCAGGTCGAGCGCCATGGCTTTGGCAATCGCACTCATGCGTGGCGCACCGACCCAGCGGACCTGCTCGTCGGGAGATGGACTGAGACGACCCTGCTTGGCGTTGTACAGCGAAGGCGACCACGGCTGTACGCAACCCTCGGCCTGCCACTGCTGCACTTGCGCCACGAAGCGTCGGTCGCGGGCAGTGAAGTACTGAGCACCCAGATCGATGGAGCCTACGTCGCTGCGCTTGCTGGACATGCGGCCACCGACACCGCGCGCCTTGTCGAAAAGATGCACGGCCTGGCCGGCCTTGCGCAGCGCCTGGGCGGCCGAGAGCCCCGCTATACCGGTGCCGATGATTGCGATGGGGGCAGTCGCAGCAGGTGAACTCGCAGCAGATAAACTTCCAGCAGATGAACTCGCAGCTAATAAACTCATAGTGCCCTCGTAACAGCTTCGTAAGCGCTATGCACACGTGTGTTCTGAAAACAAACCTGTACAAAAGTCTTAATAAGTATAAGTTAACGGGATCCTTTTCGCTCAGGTGTCCTATGGTTCATGAGAGAGCCATGACAGTGGAAAGTGCCTCTCTCCTGTAAATAGACTAGCGCTGCAGACGCAACGCCACATTGGAGAAACCTTATGCACATATTGCTGACCGGCGGCACCGGACTCATCGGCCGCAAGCTTTGCCAGCACTGGGTAGGGCAGGGGCATCGGCTGACGGTGCTCAGTCGCCAACCAGGCCAGGTCAAACAGCTGTGCGGGGCCAGTGTGCGCGGTGTCGCGCAGCTCGAGGAAGTCGGCGACGAAACCGTGGACGCCGTGGTCAATCTGGCCGGCGCGCCGATTGCCGATCGACCCTGGACGGCACGCCGCCGGGCGCTGTTGTGGAGCAGCCGGATCACCCTCACCGAGGGTTTGCTGGCTTGGCTGGAAAGCCGCACGCAACGGCCTGAAGTGTTGATTTCGGGCTCGGCGGTCGGCTGGTATGGCGACGGTGGCGAGCGTGAACTGAGCGAGACTTCGCAACCGGTCAAGGAGGACTTCGCCAGCCACCTGTGCATCGCCTGGGAAGAAACCGCCCTGCGCGCCGAAGCGCTGGGTATCCGCGTGGTGCTGGTGCGCACTGGGCTGGTGCTGGCCAGCCAGGGTGGCTTTCTCAAGCGCCTGACGCTGCCCTTCAAACTGGGGCTGGGAGGGCCGATCGGCAGTGGCCGGCAGTGGATGCCGTGGGTTCACATCGACGATCAAATCGCCCTGATTGATTTTCTCTTGCACCAGACCCAGTGCCGCGGTCCCTATAATGCCTGCGCGCCAGAGCCGGTGCGCAACCGCGAGTTCGCTCGGCAATTAGGGCACGCGCTGCATCGACCCGCTTTCCTGCCGCTGCCGTCGCTGCTGCTCAAAGCGGGGCTGGGCGAGCTGTCGGGTCTGTTGCTCGGCGGCCAGCGTGCACGCCCGGTGGCTTTGCAGGCTGCAGGTTTCAACTTTCGCTACCGCGAACTGTCTGCTGCCCTGACCGAACTGTCTCGGCGGCTTTGAGCTCTAACCACAGAATCTGGAAATAGGACGCTGCATGACCGATCACGCCCTGCTGCTGGTCAACCTGGGGTCGCCCGCATCGACCCAGGTCGCCGATGTACGTAGCTATCTCAACCAGTTCCTGATGGACCCCTATGTCATCGACGTGCCGTGGCCGGTGCGGCGTCTTATCGTTTCGCTGATCCTGATCAAGCGCCCGGAGCAATCGGCACATGCCTATGCCTCGATCTGGTGGGACGAGGGCTCGCCACTGGTGGTGCTGACCCGACGTTTGCAGGCGATCATGACCGAGCAGTGGCGCCATGGCCCGGTGGAAGTCGCCATGCGCTATGGCGAACCTTCGCTGGACACGGCGCTGTCGCGCCTGGCTGGGCAGGGGGTGCAAAAAGTCACTCTGGCACCGCTCTATCCACAGTTCGCCCAGAGCACCGTGACCACGGTGATCGAGCAGGCCCGCAAGGTGGTGCGCGAGCGCAAGCTGTCCATGCAGTTCAGCGTGCTGCAACCGTTCTATGACCAGCCTGAGTACCTGGACGCACTGGTAGCCAGCGCCAAGCCCTACCTGGCGCAACCCCATGACCATCTGTTGATGAGTTTTCACGGCTTGCCCGAGCGGCACCTGACCAAGATCGACCCTACCGGCAGCCACTGCCTGCGCACCGCCGACTGCTGCCAGAATGCCCCGCCCGAAGTGCTTGCCGTCTGCTATCGCGCCCAGTGCCTGCGTACGGCCAGTGCCTTCGCCGAGCGCATGGGGCTGGCCGAGGGCAGTTGGTCGGTGTCGTTTCAGTCGCGCCTGGGCCGGGCCAAGTGGATCGAGCCGTACACCGAGGCACGCCTCGATGAACTGGCCAAGCAAGGGGTGAAAAAGCTGTTGGTCATGTGCCCTGCGTTCGTTGCCGATTGCATCGAGACGCTGGAGGAGATCGGCGACCGCGGTCGCGAGCAGTTCTGCGAGGCGGGCGGCGAGGAACTGGTGCTGGTGCCGTGCCTGAACGATCACCCGCAATGGGGTGAAGCGTTGAACACCCTGTGCGAGCGGGCGCCGTTGATGCTGTAACGGTGGATCGGAAAGCAGGGAGCGCCGCTGCGACGCTCCCTGCGGACATCAGGCTTGTGCGTCCTTTTTCCAGTCGCCGTGCCCTGGCAACAGCAGGTTCAAGGCAATCGCCACCACGGCGCACAGGGCAATGCCTTTGAGGCCGAAGTCGTCAGGCCCGGTCCCAGTGCCGACCAGCACGCCGCCGATACCGAACACCAATGTCACCGAGACGATCACCAGGTTGCGCGCCTCGGCCATGTCGACCTTGTGGCGAATCATGGTATTCAGGCCCACGGCGGCGATGGAGCCGAACAGCAGGCACAGGATACCGCCCATCACTGGCACCGGAATGCTCTGCAACAGCGCGCCGAACTTGCCCACGAAGGCCAGGCTGATCGCAAAGATCGAGGCCCAGGTCATGATCTTGGGGTTGTAGTTCTTGGTCAACATGACCGCGCCGGTGACTTCCGCGTAGGTGGTGTTGGGCGGTCCGCCGAACAGGCCAGCGGCGGTCGTGGCGATGCCGTCGCCGAGCAGGGTACGGTGCAGGCCGGGTTTCTTCAGGTAGTCACGTCCGGTCACGCTGCCCACGGCGATCACCCCACCGATATGCTCGATGGCCGGCGCCAGGGCCACCGGAACGATGAACAGGATGGCCTGCCAGTTGAACGCCGGCGCGGTGAAGTGCGGCAGCGCTAGCCAGGAAGCCGCAGCGATCTTGGCCGTGTCGACCACGCCGAACGCGAACGACATGCCGAAGCCGACCAGCACCCCGGCGATGATCGGTACCAGGCGAAAGATGCCCTTGCCGAACACCGCGACCACGATGGTGGTCAGCAACGCTGGCATCGAGATCCACATGGCCGTGGCGTAGGGAATCAGCTCGCTGCCATCGCCGTTCTTGCCCATCGCCATGTTGGCGGCAATCGGCGCCATCGCCAGGCCGATGGAGATGACCACCGGGCCGATCACCACCGGCGGCAGCAGGCGGTCGATGAAGCCGGTACCCTTGATCTTCACCGCCAGCCCGAGAAAGGTGTAGACGAATCCGGCGGCCATGATCCCGCCCATCGTTTCTGCCAGGCCGAACTGGCCCTTGGCAAGAATGATCGGCGTGATGAAGGCAAAGCTCGATGCCAGGAATACCGGCACCTGACGACCCGTCACCAGTTGGAACAGCAGCGTGCCCAGGCCCGCGGTGAACAGCGCCACGTTGGGGTCCAGGCCGGTGATCAGCGGCATCAGCACCAGCGCGCCGAACGCTACGAAGAGCATCTGCGCGCCAGAGAGCACCTGCCGCCAGAGCGGGTCGTTGAACTCGTCCTGCATGGGTCAGGCGTCCTTCTGCTTGGTGCCGAAGATCTTGTCGCCGGCGTCGCCCAGCCCGGGGATGATATAGCCGTGTTCGTTCAGACGTTCATCGATCGAGGCGGTGTAGATCTGCACGTCGGGATGCGCCTTCTCCACGGCGGCGATGCCCTCGGGCGCAGCCACCAGCACCATGGCGCGGATTTCCTTGCAGCCGGCCTTCTTCAGCAGGTCGATCGTGGCAACCATGGAGCTGCCGGTGGCCAGCATCGGGTCGATGATCATCGCCAGGCGCTCGTCGATCTCGGGTACCAGCTTTTCCAGGTAGGTGTGCGCTTCGAGGGTGTCTTCGTTACGCGCAACGCCCACGGCGCTGACCTTGGCGCCTGGAATCAGGCTGAGCACGCCGTCGAGCATGCCGATGCCAGCGCGCAGGATGGGCACCACGGTGATTTTCTTGCCGGCGATCTTCTCGACCTGCACCGGGCCGGCCCAGCCGGGGATCTCGTAGTTTTCCAGGGGCAGATCCTTGGTAGCCTCGTAGGTGAGCAGGGCTCCGACTTCCTGGGCAAGCTCGCGGAAGTTCTTGGTGCTGATGTCGGCACGGCGCATGAGGCCGAGCTTGTGGCGGATCAGCGGGTGGCGGATCTCACGGATAGGCATGGGGGAAAGGCTCCGAACGGGCAAAAAAACGGCGGTAGATTAATCTATTGTATCGAGGTGTCCTATAGACATGCTGCACGTTAGTACATGAAACCTTGGATTGTGCTTGATTCGTGCCGGGTGTGTGCGTACCTTTGCCCGCTTTTCTTCCACCGCCCCCCTTGGAGAGCGTCATGTCCGCTGATCTCGAGCACATCCGTCAAGTCATGCGAGAGGCCGACTGCCTGTATACAGAAGCCCAGGTCGAGGCCGCCATCGCCAAGGTCGGCGCGCAGATCAACGCTGAACTGGCCGAACGCAATCCGGTGGTGTTCTGCGTGATGAACGGCGGGCTGATCTTCTCTGGCAAACTGCTGACCCACCTGAATTTCCCGCTGGAGGCGTCGTACCTGCACGCTACGCGCTATCGCAATGAAACGCGCGGTGGCGACCTGTTCTGGAAGGCCAAGCCGGAAATCTCCTTCATCGACCGCGACGTGCTGATCATCGATGACATTCTCGACGAAGGCCATACGCTCAGCGCCATCATCGACTTCTGCAAGCATGCCGGTGCGCGTGCCGTGCACACGGCGGTGCTGATCGACAAGGACCACGACCGCAAGGCCAGCCCGGACCTCAAGGCCGATTTCGTGGGCTTGCCGTGCATCGACCGCTACATCTTTGGCTACGGTATGGATTACAAGGGTTACTGGCGTAATGCCGCTGGCATCTTTGCCGTCAAAGGCATGTAAAGCTGCGGCACCTCATGCACCGCCGACGCGGCTCGCGCCGCTGCTACAGAAACACCGCGATCCCCTGTAGCAGCGGCGCAAGCCGCGTCCCGCCGCGCCACGGATTCGAACCCCACGCAACATGCTAAAGTCTGCGGCTCTTTCCCAAGGAGCCGCCCATGCGCCTGATCGTTGCTGCCATTGCCTTGCTGACGTGCCTGACGCTGGTCGCCGCGCCGGCGCCTGGCCCCCTGCACGAACAATTCCTGCCGCCGGATGAACAGGCCCTGCGCGTGGGTGATCCGCAACAGCAACTGCTGCAGGTGACCAGCTACTCCGTGGTGATGGGCAACCAGCGGCTTTCCAACCAGCAGCCCATACCGGTGACCGCGCCCATGCTGTTGCGTTTGAAGGGCAAGGCCCTGAGCAAGGATGCGAAGCTGGCCGAAGTGTTGATCACCTTCGACGGTGAAAGCAAAAGCCTGAAGCGTCCAGCCTTCGATGCGGCCAGCGGCACCCTGGCCCTGACCTATCCGCTGAGCCAGTACCGGATCCTGCTCGACCTGCTGCGCAACGATACCGTCTACGTACAATTCCTCAGCTATTCCAATGGGCATGTCTGGGCCGATCTGCACACCGGCAGCGTACGTGCGCGTTGAGCCAGTGGCCATGCCGAAGGTAGACTGCCTGCCCCGTGAATGACCGTGATAGCCAGTGGAGTCGGTAATGCGTAAAGACAAGAAGCAATTGATTGGCGACGAGATCGGCGATGAGCAGATCAAGCTGTTCCTGAATTTCGAACCGGTCGATGCCACCTCGCCGTCGCTGCACAAGTTGATCAAGGCGTACCGTGGTTTGCGTGTCGATGACTTTGCACGCTTTCTGGTGTTCTTCAAGGAGGCGGGCTACGCGTTCGACGGCAAGGACGAACACGGCAACGATTTCATCGCGTTGATTCGTGACCAGCGCAACGCCCCTGAATACATCGACCTGATCCAGCAGGCCCAAGCCTGACGCACGATCCCGTGTAGCAGCAGCGCAAGCCGCGTCGGCGCCCAACGCGGTGTGCCGGCAGGCACACCGCGGCACTCAGGCGTAATACTGCACGCCGTCAGCTTTCTCGGTGAGCTCGAGCGCCACGTCGCTGTCATGGCTGACACGACGATAAACCTCGGCATCCACCGCCAGCACTTTTTCGCGTGCCGGGAAGATCTCCGCCAGCTTGGTCGCCCAGGCCGGTGAGCGGGTCTGCTCGGGGAAGCAGCGTTCCAGCAGGTCGAGCATGATCGACACGGTCACCGAGGCGCCAGGAGATGCACCCAGCAACGCCGCCAGCGAGCCATCGGCCGCCGACACCAGCTCGGTACCGAATTGCAGCACCCCACCTTTCTTCGCATCTTTCTTGATGATCTGCACGCGCTGGCCAGCCACTTCCAGGCGCCAATCCTCGGCCCGGGCCTCGGGGTAGAAGCGCCGCAACGAATCCAGACGCTGCTCCATGGACTGGCGCACCTCGCTCATCAGGTACTTGGTCAGGTCCATGTTGTCCCGTGCCACGGCCAGCATCGGGCCGATGTTGGCCGCGCGCACCGACAGCGGCAGGTCGAGGAACGAGCCATGCTTGAGGAACTTGGTGGTGAAGCCGGCATACGGCCCGAACAGCAGCGACTTGTTGCCATCCACCACGCGGGTGTCCAGGTGCGGCACGGACATGGGCGGCGAGCCCACCGCGGCCTGGCTGTAGACCTTGGCCTGGTGCCGCTTGACCACCTCGGGATTGTCGCAGCGCAGCCACTGGCCGCTCACCGGGAAACCGCCGAAGCCCTTGCCTTCCTCGATACCGGACATCTGCAGCAGCGGCAATGCAGCGCCGCCTGCGCCCAGGAACACGAACTTGGCATCGATCTCGCGGGTGGTGCCGCTGTTGACGTCCTTGACGGTAACCGTCCAGCCGCTGCCCTTGCGCTCAAGGCCGGTGACTTTCTTGCAATACTTGACCTGCGCGCCAGGTGCGCTGGAAAGATGGGCCAGCAGCTTGTTGGTCAGGGCGCCGAAATTGACGTCGGTGCCGCCCATTACACGGGTGGCGCTGATGTGCTGGTCGGCGGGCCGCCCGGGCATCATCAGTGGCATCCACTCGGCCATCTTCGTCTTGTCTTCGGTGTATTCCATGTCCGCGAAGGCGTGGTGGGCCTTGAGCAGTTCATAGCGCTTCTTGAGGAAGGCCACGCCCTTGTCACCTTCGACATAGCTCAGGTGCGGCACCGGGCTGATGAACGAGCGCGCCGAGCCGAAACTGCTCTTCTTGCTCAGGTAGGCCCAGAACTGTTTGGACACCTCGAACTGGGTGTTGATCTGCACGGCTTTCTTGATGTCGATGGAGCCATCGGCGGCTTGCGGCGTGTAATTGAGCTCACACAGGCCGGCATGGCCGGTCCCGGCGTTGTTCCACGGGTTGGAGCTTTCCGCGGCACCGGAGTCCATGAGCTCGACGACTTCCAGCTTCAATGCCGGGTCGAGTTCCTTGAGCAGTACGGCCAGGGTGGCACTCATGATGCCAGCCCCTACCAATACCACGTCGACTGCTTCGTTTTGCGCCATTTAACGCGTCTCCAAAATCTTCAGCACCCATTGACAGCATGTGACCCTGGTACATCTATGCAGGCCTGGGTCGCCATGTCCGAATCTTCGCAATTGCATCGCTGAAATGGCCTGTGCCGACAAGCTCGCGGGCAGTGCCCATGAACTCACGTTCGGCCCGCCAACGCCATAGGACCAAGGTTGATGGAAACCGGGTCGATACGGACGCTCAGCGACCGGAACCCTTCATGCGAAGCGTTCGATCCTTCCTCGTTGGGCTGTTCGGGACGCAGATAGTGCTGGTACAGATCCAAGACTTTTCATTTGCTCGCCACACTCTTGTGAAGTTGTGAAACCCGTTTATTTTACGCTCTTTTGGAGTCGTGAACCTCAAGAAGGCTGCTAGGACAATCGGCAGCGGCAGGGGGCGCGAGCAAATGGAAACGCCAGCGCGTGACCTGCGTGGGCGGCTCTCTGTGGGCGGTGCGGAGGCCAAGACGAGTGCGTTGGCGGTGCTGCGAGGCCCGATCAGGAGACGTCCTTATAATCGGGGGAAGATTATAGCGATGAAACGCGGCGAGTTGATCGTTATTTACAGGCTTTTGGTGACCGGGCAGTCAGGCATGCACGACCCGAATCCCGCCAGCCCCCGTGGTACGGGAGCTGACACGGGCATGGGCGGGCAATGGCTGGCCCAACCATTGTGGGCGAATATCGCCAACCTCGACCCAACCCTCACCCACGGGCGCCTGCTGGCATTGCTTGAAGGCACGGCACAGGCCTTGCCCGTCGAGCGCGACGTAGCAGCGGTAGGGCTGGCTAGCCCGGAACAGAGACTTGAGAAAACCCATGAGCGTTTCTCCGTGCGGTGGACTGTGAAGGCAATACTGCCCAGCGACGGTGACAAGCTGATGACACGGACCGCGCCGCCGTCACTCGCGGCTGTTTCATGGCTGGTCCATTGCCCGCAGGCCCCGCTATACTCCCGACTTATCCACTGCCCGTTGCCGGAGAGATGCGCATGTTGCACCGCCTGTTGTTCGCTATGATCGCTGTGACCAGTCTGACGTTGGTCGGTTGTGCCAACAGCCCGCAACAACTCAGCCCGCAGCCGCGCCTGACCTCGCAGTTCGCCGCCGTCGGCCAGGGCCAGGCAGTGGCCGTGCGCGTCGTCGATGGCCGGCCTTCGCCGACCCTGGGCACCCGCGGTGGCCTGTACCCGGAAACCAGTGCGGTCAGCGTCGCCGCCAACGACGTATTGCCCAAGCTGCAGGCCCAGGCCGAAGCAGCCGTGCGCCTGCTGGGCTTCACGCCCACCGGCAACAACGGCAGCGCACCCACGCTGACCATCACCCTGGCCGAACTCAAGTATCAGTCGCCCAAGGACAAGATGTACGTCACCGAGGCCAACATCGGCGCCACCTTCAAGGCCGACGTCACCAACGGTGGTCGTCACTACAGCGGCCGCTATGGCGCCTCGCTGAACCAGCGCTTCGGCATGGCTCCGAACCAGGAAACCAACACCAAGCTGGTCAGCGATGTGTTGAGCGATGCGCTGACCCGTGTGTTCAAGGACGCCACCATCGGCCAGACCCTGTCCCAGCGCAACTTCTGACAGCGTCGGCCAGGCATGAAAAAGCCCGCGTTCATCGCGGGCTTTTTCGTGGGACCAGGTTTCAGGAACTGAAGTCAAGCGGCGCGCATGTGGAAATCGAGCAGGCTGATGCCGGTGCCCAGGTCCAGCTCGGGCCAGTCGCCGTGCTGATGACCGCCCAGCGCGCAATACACCAGCCACTGTCGATCCTGGACATTGAACGCCAGGGCGTCGATCAGGGCTTCCTGCTCGTCGCTGGCGGCAATGTGGTAGAGGCGATCCTGATTCAGGGCGTGCAGCATGACGGCATCCAAAGCGTGTTGAGTAAGGGTGCAACACGATGCCTGGTTTGTGTGAAAGGGGCGTGACGGACGCATGACCGTCGCGTTACGCCCCTGGTGCGGGTTGGCCTAGAGCGACAGCCCCGCCTTGACTCGGTACTGGTTGCGCACCGGAGTGGCATATTGCAGGACCAGGAACGGCCGCTGCTCCACTGGGCATTCACGCAGCCGTCGCAGCCATTCGGCACGGGCTTTTTCCAGCTCGGCGGCAGGAAACACGTCGGCGGCCGCAGGCACCTGCAGCTCGGGATCGGCGTCTGCCCATTGCGCGTAGGCCAGGTAGTGCACCGGAAACAGGCGATAGCCGCCCAGGATCTGCCGGTCGATTTCGATGGCCAGCTGCTTGGTGTCTTCGAACAGCTCGGTGATGGGCGGGGCAAAGTTGATGTGCACGCGGCCCTTGTAGCCGGTGATGCCCTGGGCAATGCTCACGTCGTCTTCGCCGGGCGCCTTGTTGTAGGCACCCTTGGTGGCGCGGATGTACAACTCGCGTGCCTTGGCCTGGTCGCAGGGGTCGTATTCGTAGCTGATCGACACCGGTGTCAGGTTCAGCGCCTTGATCGTTTCACCGAAGGGCTCGTCCTTGCGGCTCATGTGGAACATCTTGAGGATCGCCGAATCGGTACGGTCATCCCCGTCCTTGGCGCGACCTTCGGCCTGGGCAATCCAGATCGAGGCGCAGTCGTGGCGGATCGAGTGGTTGATGTAGGCGGAAAGCAGCTGATAGGACGCCAGCTTTTCGCGGCGCCCAACCAGTGAGCGATGGACGATGAAGCTTTTGTTCAGGCGCATCAGGTCGCTGACGAAAGGTTTCTGCAGCAGGTTGTCGCCAATGGCGATGCGCGGCGTCGGCAGCCCGGCGTGATACACCGCGTAGTTGACGAACGCGGGGTCCATGACGATATCGCGATGGTTGGCCAGGAACAGATACGCGCTGCCGGACTTGAACTGCTCGACGCCGGTGTAGGTCACACCGTCCGTGGCGCGGTCGATGGTGTGGTCGACGTAGAACTCGACCTTGTCCTGCAAGGTCGCCACGTTGGTGACATCCTTGAACTCGCGACGCAGACGCCGCGCGATCAGTGGCTTGAGCAGCCAGCCAAAGGTCTTGGCCTGACGCGGGAAGCGGAAGTGGGTGAGGATATCCAGGAATGCCGGGTCGCTGAGCAACCGTGCCAGAACGGCAGGTACTTCGGCGTCGTCGTACGGTCGGATGGCATCGAATTCGCCCATCATGCTCTCTTGTTGGAAACGGCTAAGGTAAAGGTACAGGCGCAAGGTTGTGGGCAAAGGGTAGGGGCCCATGTAGCCAACGGCCTGCAAACAGAGTGGCGATTATACGCACAAGTGAGCCGTGGAGGCCGTGATGCTGGAAACCCATGAGTACGATTGCCCCTATTGCGGCGAGCCCGTCGAGGCGGTGCTCGACCTGTCCGCTGGCGATCAGGACTATATAGAAGACTGTCCGGTGTGCTGTCGGCCCATCGTGTTCGCCTTGCAAACCGATGGCGAAGACTGGTCGGTGGACGTGCGCAGCGAGAACGAGTGATGCAGCGCATCTACGAACCTGCCAGCCTGCTCGAGGCGCAGATGCTCCTGGGCATGTTGGAGAACGAAGGAGTGGGTGCCCACCTGACGGGCCGGGATCTGGTCGGCGGCATGGGCGACCTGCCCGCCATGGGCCTGCTGGGCCTGTTGGTGGCCGACGAGCAGGCCGATTACGCACGGCAGCTGATCGGTGAGTACAATGCCGCGCTGCCAGTGTCGGGCGACGAGCCCGACAGTTTTCCCGGGGTTCTGCTGTGCTAGGCCCCTCAAGAGTTTTTTCTGATGTGTGGACGTTTTGCCTTGTTTCGCTGGTCGCCCGGTTTCGCTGCGCAGGAGGGCTTTCCCCAGGGTCAGCAGGCGCAGTGGAACATATCGCCGGGTGATTCGGTGCTGATCCAGCGCCGCGAAGGTGAGCGCTCGACCCTGGCCAAGGCACGCTGGGGGCTGACCCCGCCGTGGTTGACCGACCTGTCGCGTACCCCGGCCCACGCGCGTGCCGAGACAGTGGCCGAGCAGCCGATGTTTCGTGAAGCCCTGCGCTTGCGCCGCTGCCTGATTCCGGCCAACGGTTTCTACGAGTGGCGGGGCAATGTGCGCAAGCGGCCGTTCTGGCTGACGCCGGGAGAGGGTTCGTCGCTGTTTTTCGCGGGTATCTGGGAGGCCTATCCGGTGCAGGAGCAGGTGTGGTTGAGCACGGCGGTGGTGACCCAGCCAGCCATGAGCCAGCGTCGGCCGTTGATCCTCGATGCCGCAGGCCAGGCGTCCTGGCTGGACCCGGAAACGCCTATGGCCATCCTGCAGTCGCTGCTGGCCGCGCCCCAGGCCGCGCTGCGCGAACGCCCCCTGGCGAACCTGGTCAACGACCCCAAACTCAATGCCCCGGAGTGCCTCACCCCGGCGTGATGGCCACCCAAAGACCGCGTCGCTCTTTTCGCGGCCACTGACCGCTCCCACGGGGGTGTGTCGTGGTGGATATGCACCGTGTAGGATACCGGCAAGTTTCCCAGGAGAGTCCCAATGGGCAAGTTCTTCATTCCGGCCACCTTGGCCGTCAGCGTCCTGCTGGCCGGTTGTCAGGCCGTCAACACCACTAGCTCCGGCGCCGTGGGTGTCGATCGCAAGCAATACATGTTCAGCATGTTGTCCACCGAAGAGGTGAACAAGATGTACGCACAGTCCTACCAGCAGACCTTGACCGAGGCCAGTGGCAAGGGCGTGCTCGACAAGACCAGCGCCGAGGCCAAGCGCGTGCAGGCGATCGCCGATCGACTGATCGCCCAGGCCCCCAAGCTGCGGCCGGATTCGGCGCAGTGGCAGTGGGAAGTGAACCTGATCAAGAGCGACGAACTCAACGCCAACTGCGGTCCCGGTGGCAAGATCATCGTCTACACCGGCCTGATCGACAAACTGAAGCTGAGCGACGACGAAATCGCCGCCGTGATGGGCCATGAAATTGCCCACGCCCTGCGCGAGCACGGTCGCGAAGCGATGTCCAAGGCCTATGGCATCCAGATGGCGCGCAACGGCGCAGGGGCCTTGCTGGGCCTTGGCGAAGACAGCCTGAAACTGGCCGACACCGTGGTCAATTACAGCCTGACCTTGCCCAACAGCCGCGGCAACGAGAACGAAGCCGACCTGTTCGGGCTGGAGCTGTCGGCGCGCGCGGGATTCGACCCCAACGCCGCCATTACCCTGTGGAACAAGATGACCGCGGCGGCAGGCAGTAACTCGCCACCGGAATTCATGAGCACCCACCCGGCGTCGGCGAGCCGGATATCGTCATTGCAGGCGGCGATCCCGAAAGTCATGCCGTTGTATGAGCAGGCGAAGAAGTCCTGATACACCGCGGCGCCTGATTCGCGGCCGCTGACCGCTCCCACATTGATTGGTCCGTGTGAGGACATCCCTCGTGGGAGCGGTCAGCGGCCGCGAAAGCCGTATCACCGATCTTGACGCCTAAACCCAGCCGCTCACCTTCATCGCCTGATAAACGGCGACGAACGCCAGGATGAAAAACGCCCCCGAGGCCAATCGGCGGATCAGCGTCAAGGGCAGCTTGTCGGCCGCGAAATTACCCGCCAGCACCACCGGCACGTTGGCAATCAGCATGCCCAGCGTGGTGCCGATGATGACCATCAGCAGATGCGGATACTGCGCTGCCAGCATCACCGTCGCGACCTGGGTCTTGTCGCCGATCTCGGCAATGAAGAACGCAATCAGCGTGGTCATGAACGGCCCGTAGCGGCGAGCGGTGTTGGCCTCGTCGTCGTCGATCTTGTCCGGTATCAAGGTCCACAGCGCGGTGGCGGCAAAGCTTGCGGCGAGAATCCAGTGCAATGCGGCGTCCGAGAAGAAGCTGCTGAACCAGGCACCCACTGCGCCGGCTGCCGCATGGTTGGCCAGGGTTGCAGCGACGATGCCTGCGATGATCGGCCAGGGCTTGCGAAAGCGCGCCGCAAGGATCAGCGCGAGCAACTGGGTCTTGTCGCCAATTTCGGCCAAGGCCACCAGCCCGGTAGGGACAAGCAGGGATTCCAACATCAGGAGCGTTCCTATGGGGGCGGGTCGACACGGCTATGACACGAACAGCCTCCCCGCCCCGGGTAAGGTGTGCGTGTCATAGGTCTTGTCAAACCTGGGCCGTCTGTGCGGCCGCTGGGTCGCACGCGCCATGGCCTGAGGGCCAAGTATGTTGACGCGTGCCTTGCGAGCTGGCGCTCGCGGGAGACTACTCCCCTAGGACGGAGCGGATTCTGCCTAGGCGATCACGATAGGGCAAGAAAATATTTCGCTATTTGACGGCTCGATAAATCTTGAAACCGCGGCCTTCGGACAGCGTCTGGCAACGCCCGAAAGCCCCTTCGATCAGCGGCTGGTAGCGTAGGAAGCTGTTGGCAACCAAGCGCAGTTCGCCACCTTTTTTCAGATGTTGGCTGGATTTTTCCAGCAAGTTTTCAGCGGCATGGTAGTTGGTGTGCACGCCTGCGTGGAACGGTGGATTGCTGATGATCGCGTCCAGATGCAGCGGCGCGGCGTCGATACCGTCGCCGGTGATGACGCACGCCTCCAGGCCGTTGGCCGCCAGGGTCAAGCGACTGCTGGCCGTAGCGAAAGCGTCGACATCGAGCATGGTCACCTGGTTGTCCGGGTAGCGGCGCTTGAGACTGGCGCCGACCACGCCGGCACCGCAGCCGAAATCCAGCAGATGGCCGCGGGGCAGGCCGTCGATGTGTTCGAGCAGCAGCTCGGTGCCGCGGTCCAGCCGGCCATGGCTGAACACACCCGGCAGGCTGACCACGGTCAACGGCTCGCCGGCGATCTCGAGCTGATAACGCTGGGCCAGGCTTTCCAGCTCCACGGCCTGTGGCGCCTGTTCGACCGTCACCTGCCACAGCTGACAATGGCGTGCGCTGTCCAGCTTGCGCGGCTTGCCGAAACCATGCAGCAGCTTCGCCGCACCCTCGATGCCGCCACGCTTCTCGCCCACCAGGTATAGCTCGCGGCCTTGCAAGCGAGCGGCCAGGGCATTGAGCAGATAGCTGGTCAGGTCACGGGACTTGGGCAGGAACAGAACCGCGCCCTCGAACAGAGTTTCAGGAACGTTCACCCCGAAATGGCTGCGGCCTTCGAAGCGTGCCTCCAACGCCGCCTGATCGCCTGCGTGCCAGCACCAGCCGGCGGCGTTCGGCAACTGGCCGAAGAGGTCGTCGGCCGGCAGCCCGGCCAGCAACAGCTGGCCTTGAAACAGATTGGCCTGACGAAGCAGCACTTCACTGCGCGGGTCCATGGGAGGGCTCCTGGCAAAAGCGCGGATTCTAACAGACCGCGGCCCTTGTCAGACGCTGCGGATGGGCTGGCCGGCGAAGAAGGCCGTGGCGTTTTCCGCCAGTTGGCCAATGATCCGCTGACGTGCCTCGACACTGCCCCAGGCGCTGTGCGGGGTGATGATCAGGCGCGGGATGTCGTCGGCCAGCAGCGGGTTGCCGTCCACCGGCGGTTCCACGCTGAGCACGTCGGTCGCTGCACCGCCCAGGTGGCCGCGGCGCAGGGCATCGGCCAGCGCTTGTTCGTTGATCATGCCGCCGCGTGCGGTGTTGACCACGAAGGCGCTGGGCTTGAGCAGGGCCAGTTCCGGCGCGCCGATCATGTCCCGCGTGTGCTCGTTGAGCGGGCAGTGCAAGGTCAGGGCATCGACCTGCGGCAGCAGTTCGTGCAGCGGCAAGCGATCGGCACGGTCGGGACGACCGGGAATCTGCCCCAGCAGCACGCGCATGCCGAAAGCTTCGGCAAGCTTGGCGACTGCGCCGCCCAGTTCGCCATGGCCCAGCAGGCCGAGGGTCTTGCCTTCCAGTTCGACGATGGGGAAATCCAGCAGGCAGAACTGCTTGGCCCGCTGCCATTTGCCGGCCGCAATGGCCTGCTGGTAGTCAGGCAGTCGCGTTGCCAGTGCCAGCAACAGCATCAGCGTGTGTTGCGCCACCGAGGGGGTGCCGTAGCCTTGGCAGTTGCACACGGTGATACCCAGCTTGCGCGCGGCCTCGAGGTCGACGTTGTTGGTGCCGGTGGCCGACACCATTACCAGCTTCAGGTCAGGGCAGGCCTGCAGGGTCGCGGCGTCCAGGGCGATCTTGTTGCTGATGACCACGTTCAGGCCGCGCAAACGCTCGGGTAGTTGCTCAGGTGTCGTGCTGGGGTAGAACTGCAGGTCTTCGAAGCACGCCTTGAGCGCGGAGGGGTCCAGGTCACCCAGGTCCAGGGAGCTGTAGTCGAGGAAGGCGGCACGGGTAGCGGGCATGGGTGAACCTCTTGAAGTGGTTATGGATGTTCTACCATAGCTGCTGGATGAAAATCTTGTGGCCCGGGCTGCCCGCGTGCGGTAGCGTCGATGGCCGTTTTGAGCAATCACCGCGTTTGCAACCACCGCGCCTGGAGCCTGCTGTCATGTACTGGACCGAATTTCTCACCGTCGCCTTCATCCATCTGCTGGCAGTGGCCAGCCCCGGTCCGGACTTCGCGGTGGTCGTGCGCGAGAGCGTCAGCCATGGTCGTCAGGCCGGCCTGTGGACCGCGCTGGGTGTGGGCACGGCGATCTTCGTGCACGTGGGCTATTCATTGCTGGGGATCGGCTTGATCGTGTCCCAGTCCATCGTGCTGTTCAACGCCTTGAAATGGGCCGCTGCCGCGTACCTGCTGTACATCGGCTTCAAGGCCCTGCGCGCCAAGCCCGCACCTGTCGGCGAGCCCACCAGCAGCACGGTGCCCGTCCAGCGCACGGCCAAGGGCGCCTACGTAGCCGGGTTCATGACCAATGGCCTGAACCCCAAGGCCACCTTGTTCTTTCTGTCCCTGTTCACCGTGGTGATCAGCCCGCACACGCCACTGCCGGTTCAGGCCGGTTACGGGGTGTACCTGGCGTTGGCCACGGCGCTGTGGTTCTGCCTGGTGGCCATGTTGTTCAGCCAGCGCCGGGTTCGCGAAGGCTTTGCCCGTATGGGGCATTGGTTCGACCGAGCCATGGGGGTGGTCCTGGTGGCGCTGGGGGTGAAGATCGCCCTGAGCGAAATACGCTGAAAGCGGCCGGCCACCCGCGCCGGCTATCGCTGTTGGCCGGTTATAATGACCGCGCAGCGCCTCTTGCCAGCACCCCAATGAACATGGAACAGCGTCGATGAATTCAGTACAGGTGCCCTGTCGCCGGGCCAGATTATCCCTGGCAGTTGGTTTGGCGACGCTTGCCGGCCCGGCGCTTGCCGTCAGTTTCAACATCGGCGAAATCGAAGGGCAGTTCGATTCCTCGTTGTCGGTCGACAGCCGTTGGTCCACCGCCGGCGCGAATCGCCACCTGATCGGCGTCAACAATGGTGGGTCGGGCCTGTCGCAGACCGGCGACGACGGTCGCCTGAATTTCAGCAAAGGTGAAACCTTTTCCAAGGTCTTCACGGGCCTGCACGGCCTGGAACTGAAGTACGGCGACAGTGGCGTGTTCATCCGCGGCAAGTACTGGTACGACTTCGAACTCAAGGACGAAGGCCGCCGCTTCAAGGACATCGATGACAGCCATCGCAAGCAGGCCGCGCAGTCTTCCGGCGGGCAGATTCTCGATGCGTTCGTCTACCACAACTACGCCATTGCCGAGCAGCCGGGCGCCGTTCGCCTGGGCAAGCAAGTGGTCAGTTGGGGCGAGGGCACCTTCATCCAGAACGGTATCAATGCGCTCAATCCGATCGACGTCTCGGCCTTCCGGCGACCTGGTGTGGAGATCAAGGAAGGGCTGGTCCCGGTCAATCTGTTCTACGTCTCCCAGAGCCTGACCGACAATCTTTCGGCCGAGGCCTTCTATCAACTGGAATGGGACCAGACGGTTTCCGACAACTGCGGGACGTTCTTTGCGCAGACCGACATCGCCGCCGACGGCTGCAGCGACAACCTGCGCGTGCTGGGCAAGCGCTCGGGCCTGCCGCCGGCTGCCCTGCCAGCGCTCACCGCGGCCGGTGTGGACGTGAATGAAGAAGGCGTGCTGGTGCGCCGCAGTGGGGACCGCGATGCGCGCGATGGTGGCCAGTTCGGCGTCGCGCTGCACTACAACTACGACCCGTTGGGCACCGAGTTCGGTGCCTACTTCATGAACTACCACAGTCGCTCGCCAGTGTTCAGCGCCAGTGGCGCATCCGCCGCGACCTATGCAGCGGCGGCACGCGCCGGGGCGCTGGGACCTTCGCTGGTGGCTGGCGATTCCAGCTACTTCTATGACTACCCCGAAGACATCCGCCTCTACGGGCTGAGCTTTTCCACCACGCTACCCACCGGCACCGCCTGGAGTGGCGAGGTCAGCTATCGCCCCAACGCACCGGTGCAGCTCAACACCACGGACGTTCTCCTGGCCGGTGTACGTCCGCTGGGTGGCGCCTACGGCAATGCATCGCTGCTCGACGGTACGCCCGGCGAGGACCTGAAAGGCTACCGCCGCAAGGAAATCACCCAGCTGCAGACCACCCTGACGCATTTCTTCGATCAGGTCATGGGCGCGGACCGATTGACGGTGGTGGGCGAGGTCGGGGTTACCCATGTCGGCGGCCTGGAGAGCTCGTCGCGCGCCCGCTACGGGCGCGACGCAGTCTTCGGCCCCGGCGCCTTGCCCGCCACCGGTGGCCTGGACACCTGCGCGGCCATTCTCAACAGCGGCACCCTCGCTGCGGCAGGGCCGGGCACCTCGACCAGCAACCGCTCGCGCAATTGCACCGATGGCGGTTTCACCACCAGCACGTCATGGGGCTATCGCGCTCGCGCCATCTGGGATTACAACAACGTCTTCGCCGGAGTCAACCTGCGGCCCAGTGTGGCCTGGTCGCACGATGTGTCCGGGTATTCGCCCGGCCCCGGCGGCAACTTCGAGGAAGGCCGCAAGGCGGTCAGCCTCGGGATCGATGCCGAGTACCAGAGCACCTACACGGCGAGCCTGTCGTACACCAACTTCTTCGACGGCAAGTACACCACGGTGGATGATCGCGACTTTCTTGCACTCGGCTTTGGCGTGAAGTTCTGAGCCGCTTTTCCCTGTCTGGAGGCTGATCAAACAACCGGACGTGTGCCGTCAACGTGCCTGGCTGGCAGGCTCGTGTCAGAATGGCACACGCGTGTGCAGCGCAAGCCGCCTGCGGCGCAACGGGGAATCTTTCCCGGTTTTGGCCCTCCAAGTGAGTCTGAGGTCCACGACCCGCCGCCGCATTTTCGTCACGCAGATGTCCGTCTCAAATTTCCGCCTTGTAGTAGGAGTTGCCATGTTTACCTCGCGTCGCTTGATCACTGCCGCCGCTGCCATCGCCCTGTTGTCCGGGTGTGCGTCGCAGAATCCGTATGAAAACCAGGGCCAGGCCCAGGGTTCGTCGGGCATCAGCAAAACGGCCAAGTATGGCGGGCTCGGTGCACTGGCCGGTGCCGTGGCCGGCGCTGCCATCGACCACAACAACCGTGGCAAAGGCGCGCTGATCGGCGCTGCCGTGGCCGGTGCCGCTTCGGCCGGCTATGGCTACTATGCCGACCGTCAGGAAGCTGCGCTGCGTGAAAGCATGGCCAACACCGGTGTGGAAGTGCAGCGCCAGGGCGACCAGATCAAGCTGATCATGCCGGGTAACATCACGTTCGCCACCGACTCGTCGAACATTTCCAGCAGCTTCTACAGCCCGCTGAACAACCTGGGCAATTCGTTCAAGCAGTTCAACGAGAACAACATCGAGATCGTCGGCTACACCGACAGCACCGGCAGCCGCCAGCACAACATGGACCTGTCGCTGCAGCGCGCCCAGGCGGTCAGCAATTACCTGACGTCCCAAGGCGTCGACGGCTCGCGCCTGTCGGTACGCGGCGCAGGCCCCGACCAGCCGATCGCCAGCAACGCCGACGCCAATGGCCGTGCCCAGAACCGCCGCGTCGAGGTCAACCTCAAGCCGATTCCAGGCCAGCAGTACTCGCAGCCAGCCCAGCAGTAGCAATCACTGCAAGGGTTGGAAAAATCCCGCTCTGGCAGCGGGATTTTTTGTGGGCGGTCAGTCGGCCTCGAGCCGCGCCAGCGTTGCGTCCTTCTGCGTCCACAAGGTATTCACCCACGTCTGGAACAGCGCACGATAGGCCTCGTCCTGGTCATAGCTGTGGCCGATGAACTGCGCAGGAATCGGCAGTTCCTCGAACAGCACATGAATCTCGCCGACCCGGCCGCACAGCAGGTCCCAGAAACCGGGCGCGCCCTGTGGGTAGAAAATCGTCACATTGACCATCGATTGCAATTGCTCGCCCATGGCGTCGAGGACGAAGGCAATGCCACCGGCCTTGGGCTTGAGCAGATGGCGAAACGGTGATGCCTGGGCGGCGTGCTTGGCTTGGGTGAAGCGAGTGCCTTCGGCGAAATTGAAGATGGCGGTCGGCTTGCCGCGAAACTTGGCGCAGGCACGGCGAGTGGTAAGCAGGTCTTCGCCTTTCTTTTCCGGATGCTTGGCCAGGTAGGCCTTGGAGTAGCGTTTCATGAACGGAAAGCCCAGCGCCCACCAGGCCAGGCCGATGATCGGCACCCAGATGAGCTCGCGCTTGAGGAAAAACTTCAGCGGCCGAATGCGTCGGTTGAGCACGTATTGCAGCACCAGGATATCGACCCAGCTCTGATGGTTGCTGGTCACCAGGTAGGAGTGTTGGTAGTCCAGCCCCTGCAGGCCTTCGACCTTCCAGTGGATGCCGCCGAGCAGGTTCATCCAGGCCTTGTTGTTGCTGATCCAGGCTTCGTGGATATGGCGCATCAGTTCGTCGGTCAGCCGTTGCGCCGCGGCGAACGGCAAGCACAGCTTGATCAGGCTGACGACGAACAGCGGCGTGCAGCAGACGACGGTGTTCAGGGCCAGCAGCAGCGCGGCGCACAGCCCGGTGAGAATTCGCACGATGGTTTTCCTAGAGGTCGATGGCGCGGTTGGCCTGGATGGCGGTCAGGGCAATGGTGTAGACGATGTCGTCGACCTGGGCACCCCGAGGCAGGTCGTTGACCGGTTTGCGCAGCCCTTGCAGCATCGGCCCCAGGCTGACGCAATCGGCGCTGCGCTGGACCGCCTTGTAGGTGGTGTTGCCGGTGTTCAGATCGGGGAACACGAACACCGTCGCACGGCCGGCGACGCGGCTGTCCGGGGCCAGTTGGCGCGCCACGTTTTCGTTGGCAGCCGCGTCGTACTGCAACGGACCGTCGATCAGCAGGTCGCGCTGGATCTCCTGTGCCAGCTGGGTAGCCTCGCGCACTTTCTCGACTTCTTCGCCACTGGCCGAGTTGCCGCTCGAATAACTGATCATCGCCACCCGCGCGGCAATCCCGAAGGCTTCGGCAGAGTCGGCGCTTTGCAGGGCGATTTCCGCCAGTTCGGCGGCACTCGGATGAGGGTTCATCACGCAGTCGCCATACACCAGCACCTGGTCGGGAAACAGCATGAAGAACACCGAGGACACCAGGCTGCAGCCCGGCGCGGTCTTGATCAACTGCAAGGCGGGGCGGATGGTGTTGGCGGTGGAGTGAATGATGCCCGAAACCAGGCCGTCCACTTCATCGAGCGCCAGCATCATGGTGCCGATCACCACGTTGTCTTCCAGCTGCTGTTCGGCCATGGGCGCGTTGAGGCTCTTGCTCTTGCGCAGCGCCACCATCGGCTCCACGTAGCGACCACGAATCAGGTCGGGATCGAGTATCTCCAGCCCCTCGGGCAGCTCGATGCCCTGGGCACTGGCCACCGCCTGCACCTCGGCCGGCTTGGCCAGCAACACGCAGCGGGCAATGCCACGGGTCTGGCAGATGGCCGCTGCCTGGATGGTCAGGGGGTCGTGGCCTTCGGGCAGGACGATGCGCTTGTCGGCCTGCTGGGCGCGCTGAATCAGTTGATAGCGGAACACGGCCGGCGACAGGCGCAACTCGCGCGGCGTGCCGCAGCGCTGGTGCAGCCACTGGGCATCCAGGTGACCGGCGACGAAATCGGTGATGATCTCCGCGCGCTCGCGGTCATCGATGGGGATTTCCTTGTTCAACTGGTTCAGACGCGTGGCGGTGTCGTAGGAACCGGTGCTCACCGACAGCACCGGCAGGCCGGCCTGCAGCGCTCCCCGGCACAGTTCGAGGATGCGCGGGTCGGGCAGGGTGTCGCTGGTCAGCAGCAACCCGGCCAGGGGCATGCCGTTCATGGCGGCCAGGCTCACCGCCAGGATGATGTCGTCACGGTCGCCCGGGGTCACGACCAGAACCCCCGGCTTGAGCAACTGCACGGTATTGAGCACGGTCCGCGCACAGATGATGATCTTGGTCATGCGCCGCTGCTCGTAGTCGCCGGCGTTGATCACTTGGGCACCGAGCAACTCGGCCACATCACGCGTGCGTGGCGCATTCAGGTCGGCCTGGTAGGGGATGCAGCCGAGCAGGCGAAAGTCACCACCGCGCAGCAGGGGCGAGTGCTCCTTGAGGCGCGCGGCGAACACGTCCATGCCTTCATCGGTGCGCACCTTGTTGAGGATCACGCCCAGCACCTTCGGATCGCGCGGGCCACCGAACAGCTGCGCCTGCAACTCGACGCGGCCGGAAAGCTCGGCGAGCACTTCGTTCTCGGCGCTGGAGACCAGTACCACGTCGGCATCCAGGCTTTTCGCCAGGTGCTGATTGACCCTGGCGGCATAACTGGCGTGGCGGGTCGGCACCATGCCTTCGACGATGACCACATCGTTGCCTACGCAGGCTTGCTGGTAGAGCGTGAGGATCTCTTCGAGCAGCTCGTCGAGCTGACCGTCGCCCAGCATGCGTTCCACATGGGCCAGGCCCAAAGGCTTGGGCGGCTGCAGGCCATGGGTGCGGGCAACCAGTTCGGTCGAGCGTTCCGGACCCAGGTCGCCAGGGTGTGGCTGGGCGATGGGCTTGAGAAAGCCGACCTTCAGGCCGGCGCGTTCCAGGGTACGTACCAGCCCCAGACTGATGGAGGTCAGGCCTACGCCGAAATCGGTCGGCGCGATGAAGAAAGTTTGCATGCGAGCTTCTCGGGTGAGCTTTGGGCTGCACGCTACAAGCATCACGCCACACGCCGCAAGTAGAAACGAATCGCGCCAGGGGCAGTCATATCTTTCATGGCACGTGCCACAGTCCCCTACGGGCTTGGACAGTGCAGCGAGTCATCCACTGGCCGAGTGGGTTCGCTTTCGAGCCAACCCTTGGTTACACTTGGTCGTTCTACATTCTTATGCAAAAGGTCTTACCTCATGCTGATCGCCGCCAACAAGGCTGTCTCCATCGAATACACCCTGACCAACGACGCCGGTGAGGTTATCGACAGTTCCGCCGGCGGCGCGCCGCTGGTTTATCTGCAGGGCGCCGGCAACATTATTCCCGGTCTGGAAAAAGCGCTGGACGGTAAGCAGGTCGGCGACGACCTGGACGTGGCCATCGAGCCTGAAGACGCCTACGGCGAATACGCAGCCGAATTGGTCAGCACCTTGTCGCGCAGCATGTTCGAAGGCGTCGACGAACTGGAAGTGGGCATGCAGTTCCACGCTTCCGCGCCCGATGGCCAGATGCAGATCGTGACCATCCGTGATCTGGACGGCGACGACGTCACCGTCGACGGCAACCACCCGCTGGCCGGCCAGCGCCTGCACTTCAAGGTCAAGGTCGTCGACATCCGCGACGCCAGCCAGGAAGAAATCGCGCACGGCCACGTGCACGGTGAAGGTGGTCACCACCATTGATCTGCGCGGCGTGCTTTTCAAAGCCGCCAAGTGGATTGAATGAAAAAAAGGGACTCGTCGCTGACGCGTCCCTTTTTTCATTATGGAGCCCGTATCTGCTGACTGGCTTGGCCTCTGAAGGGGCTGCTCTTGGCCCTTGCAGCATGGACAGCTCACTGCGGCACACTACCGATAGGTCAAGGTGAACGTCGCTGTAGCCTGTGCAGGGCCTCCAGTCACAGTGGCCGCGGTCTTGTAGTAGCGCGCCACCAGGGCCACCTCGTAGGGCCCCGCTGTCGATGACGAGCCGTCCAACAGACGAGAGCCCAATGCCACCGGCACACCTTTGTGCAGCACCTGTACGCCGATACCCGTTGCAGACCCGCTTATGCGATCCAGTGCCAGCACGCCCTGAGCACCGCTAGGCGTGCCATCGATTTGGACATTGACCCTGGCGTTGGCATCGCAGTCGAGCGGGATACTGAAGGGCACGTCGGGCGAGGTCGAGGCCGGGCCGGTGAACCGCTCGATCCTGACATGACCCAGGGACACGGGAATGTTGGGTTGAGTCACGGCACAGGCAATAACGGTGATCGGAAGGGGCGCTCGAATTGCGATCTGGTTCAGCGGAGCATTGACGGCGGTGCTTACCGGGGTCTTGTAGTTGTACAAGAAAGTCCATGCCGGAAACTGGCCTGAAGCGACAGGTCCGGTCTTGATCAGCTGAAACGTATCGTGCAGCTGTACGGTGCCGACTGACGGCACGCCTCGGCCACCGGGCCAGGCATTGAGCGGCTGCCGGGTCCATGTGGCAGTCGTGCCCGTATGGCTAGTGATGTTGACCCACCTGATGCCCAGCCCGGCAACGGGTGTTGCCCTTACTGCGGCTATGGACGTAGGCCCGTAATCGCGGTTCAGCGGTGAGGGAAACACCTGCCAGCTGTGGTCCCTGGGACTCAGCCCTGCCGCGTTGCACGTCACTGAGGTATTCACTATACCGGTGGCCACGACGGCGCCAATCGGCATGTCGCGCTGCATGACGATGGGGCTGGCAAACGTAAGCCGCTGGTCGGACGCGGTGCAATGGGCCAACGCTGCAGGCAGCCAGCCCATCGAGGCGATCAAGGCCGACAGGCAGGCTGCCCAATGGGGATTGGGCATTGGTTGTTCTGGCTTCATGACTGGCATCTCACGATTCTGCATATCAGTTTGCGCAGACGGCACTGAGGGTCTTCACCCAGGCCGCCGATGGGGCATCCACCAGCGATAATCCCGCGCTGCAGGACTGCTTCGCTTCGGTGCCCCACTTCACCTGCACCCGTGCCTTGCGCGGCACGCCGCTCAAGTACAGTTCCCCCCGTGCGCCGACGATGCCGGAGCCGATTGCCTGCCCGTTGTCCGTGCCGTCTTGCTCAGCGAACAACGTCGCCGTAGCGCCGAAGGGTACGAATTCGTTGCCCGTTCGTAACGTCACCAGCACCCGGCTGCCGATGCGCGTCTCGAATTCGGCGAGCACCACGGCGCCTTGAGTAGGCACCACGGTTTTTACCGTGTCGGTGAGGTCCACGTTTTCATCCAGGGTCTCAGGCCAGAGCGCTACCCGGTTTTCACGATAGGTGGTGGCATAGGGCACCACGGCATAACCACGGCGGTCGGTTTCGATACCCGGTTGATTTTGCACACGCACGCCGGCCGCACCGGGTGCCCTGACCAGGGTGACGGTGTGACCCAGAGGTTGGGACAGGGTCACGCCATACCGATGAGCGATCAATCCGCCTCGCAGGCCAGCGCTGTATTGCTGGCTGCTGCCGGTATAGCTGTAGGCGGCCTGCACTTCGCCGTTGGTCCCTTTGTAGGTCGCATGGGTACCGCCTCCGTGACCTTTGCCCTGATCGCCGTAGCTTTGCCGAACGGCGTAGTTCAGGTTGTTGTTTTCCAGGGCCTGACCGTTGACGGCGACGCTTTGCGACGTGCCGTGGCGGCTGCCGGTCTGGGTGCTGGAGGTCAGCCAGCTACTGCCGAGGGTGCTCAAGGGTATCTGGACGCCGAGGGCATATTGTCGATCCGACCCGTGGCCGCCGGGGGTGATGGAGTGGGTGGCGGTGAGTCCCAGGGTGACGCCGTTCTTCAGGCTGACGTTGTAGCTGGCACTGGCGTTGCGCTCGGTGCCTCGCATTCTCCAGTAATCCTGCTGGAAGGCATTGACGTGCAGGCTGCCGTATTCACCCAGCAACTGACTGAGCTGCACCTGCACCCTGCTGCGCTTGTGGTAGCCCCAGCGGCCGAGATCCGTTGCGCCGGGGGCAATCTCGTTGGCTTCGTTGAAGTCGTAGAAGCCAGCGGTGGAATACCGATAGCCGGCCAGGGTGAACGTGGTGCCACTCTGGAACAGGTCCTTGGCGTACTGCACGCGATACGACTGGCCCCGATGCGTGCGTTTGTCCTGCAGGCGCGCAGTGGCCTGGGTCGCGTCGAACGACACCGAGCCCAGGCTTCCCAGGCTTTTTCCCAACCCGGCCAGGCCTGAAGCGTAATCCGCACTGCCGGTGACGCCGCCGTAGACCGTAGTGGCGCTGCTCAAGCCATAGGCCGCACTGGCCTGGCCAAAGCTCGGCTCGTTGGCACCGGCATAGGGAGAGCGATACCGGCCGCCAGTGAATTCGTAGCGCAGGCGAGCCTCGCGTTGCATCAACGGTACCGAGGAGTAAGGCTGGGTATAGGTGCGTGTTTTTCCGTTGTCTTCGCGAACGGTCACTTGCAAGTCGCCCGAGCCGGCCGTCGCATACAAGTCGCGAATCACATAGGGGCCAGGCGCCACGTAGGTCTGGTAGATCATGTAGCCATTCTGGTGCACGGTGATCTGCGCACTGCCGTCGGCAACCCCTCGCACCACAGGGGCAAAGCCGCGCTGGCTGTCGGGCAGCATGCTGTCGTCGGAGGTCAACTGGGCGCCACGGAACTGGATCGCTTCGAATATCGTGCCCGAGGTGCTGCCTTCGCCCAGGCTGAGTCGGGCTCCCAGGCGCTGGATATCGCGTTGGGCGTACGTATTGATGCTTTGCCAACGGCGGTGGCTGCCCTGGCCGAGCGTATCCTCGAGGCGTTCCTCGCTTGCTTGAAAACCAGGCCTGCCTTTGTGCTGGGTATAGGTGTAGGTCGAGTTGTTACGCAAACGCCATGCACCCAGGTTGATTCCGGTACCCAGGTTCAGGAAAGCGTTGTCGGTGACGCCATGGCCGTCTTGGCGATGGCGCGCGCCGGTCAGGTTGTAGTTCAGCACGAAGGCGGACAGGCCAGGATCCCAGCGAGACGGATCGACGGCGTTGCGCGCATCGAAACGCAGTGAGGCCTGCGGCACCCCTATGTCCAGACGCTGTTTTGCGAAATCGAATTGCGTCGTCGCCTCAGGAATGTACTTGCCCGGATGGGTAACGATGGCCTGGGCATCGAGCGTCGTCAGCGATGCGAAGGCTTGCGTATGGATGCCCATGTCGTTCAGCTCTTGCACCGTCAATTGTGGGCGCAGTGTGTTGTCTTCCACGACAAAGGTGACGTTGCGGCTACCGACTCGCTTGTGGTTGAGGTAGATGTCCACCCAATACTCGCCTGGCAATTGTTCGCCCCGTGAAAAGGCATCCAAGTCGGCGGCCACACCGCCACCCCTGGCGTCCAGCGCGTGCGGGTTGAAGTACAGCGAGCCTTCCGCGCGAGCCGGCAGCGGTGAAAGCATCCAATACCCATCTATCAGGCAAGCCCACAGAGCAATCGCCTTCGGCCCTGGCGTCCAGCGGCTGCATAGCCGTGGCGCACTCGCTGCGGATGGCCGAAGGCGGCAGGGCCGGCTCATCATCGGCAGACCTCTTCGGTACGCCCGCCGTAGTCGTTGATTGCACGCCAGCTCACCCGGCCAGGCGAGTTGGGTGGCACCTTCAGCGAAAAGGTGCCGAAGGGAGCAACCATGGCGGGTTCCGCCTGTGCCTGGCCGTCCAGGTACACATCGAAAAAAGAGATGAAGTGCGGGGTCGGGTTGGTGAACGTCAACCGATCACCAGTGCGCGTCACGGTGAGCTGCCTATAGGCCTCTGCTGCACTGGCTCTAAGGGATATAGGGCGATAAATCATCTTGATGCGGGTGCGCACGGATATCTGTAGCTGATTGGGTTGATCATGGGTGGCAGCGATGGACTTGACGTTCAACCAATAAAGGCTTTCTCGGTCTTGCGGTACTTCTCCGGTATTGACGACACGCAGTAGGTTTTCTTGGCCAGGATCAAGTCGAAACAAGGGAGGGGTGACGATAAAAGGTATGGCAGAGCTCGTTTCATCTTCTCCCTGGTCGAGCCAGGACTGAATCAAATAGGCGACGTCTTTTTCCGGGTTCTTCAATGGCAGGCTGCTTTCACGCCGGCCTGCATCATAAATAAGCCGCGTGCCTCCCACTTCAACCCCAGCAAGCACCGGGTCCATGAAAGTGAAGGCAAGCAGCGTGGTGAACAAGGTGCGAATCTTCCACATCGGGGCAGGTCTTCTTCATCGCTATCGAAGGGAGCGGGGTACGCAGAGCGGCAAACCGCTCTGCGGCGCAGACGAGCGCGAACGGCAGGGTTCAGTTGTAGTCCAGGGTGAAGGTGGCCACGGCATTGGCCGGGCCGCCGGTGATAGCGCTCACGTCGGCGGTTGCTACGTATTTGGCCGTGAAGTCCAGGCGGGCGGACGCGCCGCTTGCCGGAGCAGCGATACCCAGCGACTTGGTGCCCAGCGGGACCAGCGTACTGCCGTCGCTCTCGAACAGGCCGATACCTACCCCGGCGGCTGCACCAGTGCTGGCCGTCAAGCCCAGCAGCTGATTGTTGCCTGCCGCAGGACGACCATCGAAACGCAGGGCAACGCGCGTCACCGCAGGATTGCAGGAATTGAAAACAACGGAAAAAGGCGCCGAGGACGCACGGTCGCCAGCATTGACGAAGGCCGCCTTGTTGACGGTACCGAGAGCAACGTTCTGTGTTGCAGAACCTGGCTCCACGGTACAAGCACCCTCAAGGATGGTGCCCGTGAAGTTGATCGTGCCATCAGCACTGTGGGCCATGGGTGCCAGGCATGCAGCGACCATGAAAGTGCTGGAAAACAGGATAGTACGCATTCTGGAAGTCTCCAGTCGTTCAACGATTAAACAGGGAGTAGGAAATATCCCAGGCAGAACGAAAGAGTAAATAAGTTCACGTTTTCATTTGGCCTGGACGTGTTTCATTCGCAGGAATATGCATTGCCGAGAACGAGGCAAATATAGAGGATGTCGTTCGATTATATTTCTTATTGCTGTGTAGGAATGTTCCTTAAAACATGTTGATTATGTATAAGTAACTGGATTGCGCAGTGCCCGTCGAGACAAGTAGCGGGGCCTGTCGAAAGGTTTTTCAGTGGCGAACGATCGCCCGCGGCCTGGCTCATGGTCGGGGTAACACTACCGTTGGCGGCAGTCAGCTGCGGGTGACGGGCGGGGTTGCCTGGGTATGAGCGACATCTGCCGAGGGCCAGGGCTCGCGGGCGCGCGCCAGGTGTTTCTCGAGCTGCTCGACGATCGCCTCCCAACCCTGCAATCGGGCATGCCGACGCGCATTGAGACGGACCCTGCGCAGGTTTTCTTCGTCTTCCAGCAGCCAGCCGGCGGCTTCCAGAAAGGCCGCCTCGTCGCCAGGCATGGCCAAGGCGCCGCTGTGGCCGTGGCGAATGTGCTGAGCCGCGGCGGCCTCATCATAGGCCACCACGGCCAACCCCGAGGCTTGCGCTTCCAGGACCACGTTGCCGAAGGTCTCGGTAAGGCTGGGAAACACGAAGATGTCACCGCTGGCGTAGTGTTCGGCAAGCCGTTCGCCACGCAACGCACCGCAGAACAAAGCCTCAGGAATTTGTCGTTGCAGATCGCTTCGTCGACCGCCATCGCCGATCACGATCAACCGGATCGCTCGCTGTGGGTAATGTGCCTGCAGATAGGCACAGGTACGCGCAAGCAGGTCCAGGTTTTTCTCGTGTGCCAGGCGTCCGACATGCAGAATGGCCAGGTCGCCTTCCGCCAGTCCCCAACTCTGACGCAATGCCGTGCTGCGCCGCGCAGGGTGGAACAGCTGACTGTCGACGCCGCGTGCCAACAGTTGCAAACGCTCGAAACCGCGTCGCTGCAACTCCAGGCGTTGGCTGATGCTGGGCACCAGGGTCAGGGCGGTGCGCCTGTGAAACCCGCGTAGATACTGCGTCAGCAGACGCGCCAGAAGGCCCAGCCCGCCTTGCGCGGCGTATTGCTGGAAGTTGGTGTCAAAGCTGCTGACCACCGGAATGCCCAAACGCCGAGCCGCGCGCACAGCGCTCAGGCCCAAGGGCCCCGGGGTCGCTACATACACCACCTCGGGCCGCGTCGAGCGCCAGCGCCGCAGCAGCCGGCGCATGCACGACGCGCCCCATTGCAACCCCGGATACCCCGGGATCGGCCAGCCCCGACACAGCATTGCATCATCATCGCTTGCCCCGTCCTGGGCTTGCCGCGGCCGCACCACCTCCACCCGATGACCACGACTGCGCAATCCGTCGTGCAAATAGCCAAGCGTGCTGGCAACCCCGTTGATCTCGGGTGGGAAGGTTTCGGTAACCAGGGCAATATGAAGAGGGGGTACTGTCATCAAGACAGTTTCCAAGCATCGCATGACGCTGGAGTGTCGCATTCATGAGGAATTCGTGACGCCGGTACCGGCGGTGCGAGCCGCAGTCGGCCGCACCGCCAGGGCTCATCCGCGCTCACGCACCCAGAACAACGTCGCGCCCGCCACCGCTGCCGGCATCATCAACACGTTCACGCCCGGGATCAGCAAAGCAAGGTAAACGATCCCGCCGAAGCTCAGGCTGCGCCAGCGCTTCTGGCGCAGCCAGGCGAGCATGTCCTGCCAGCTCATCTTGTGGTTGTCGGCAGGGTAGTCGATGTACTGGATCGCCATCATCCAGACGCCGAACAGCAACCACAGGGGGGCGGCAATGATGTTGAGTATCGGGATGAACGACAGGACGAACAGCGCCAGCGCGCGTGGCAGGAAATAGCCCAGCTTGCGCGCTTCACGGGCCAGCGTGCGCGGGATCATTTCCAGCAGTTCGGTCCAGCTAAACGCCGGGAAATCGTCCTTGCCCCGTGCGACGACCTCGACCTTTTCCGAGAGAAACCCATTGAACGGTGCCGCGATGATATTGGCCAGCATGGTGAAACTGAAAAACACCATGAAAGCCACGAGCACGGCGAACAGCGGCCAGAGTATGAAGCTGAGGAAACCCAGCCAGTGTGGCAGGCTCTGGATCAGGTGGTCGACCCACCCACTGAACAAGTGGCCGGCGAAGTAGATCAGACCAATGAACAGCGCCAGGTTGATACCCAATGGCAGCAGCACAAACGCGCGCAGTCCTGGGGACAAGACCATTTTCAGGCCTTCGCGCAGGTATTGCGGGCCGGACAGTGCAGGGACAGGCATGGACAACTCCGAGACAGGGAAAACCTGCTGACAGTACCGGCTTTGCCAACGCTCGGGAACCGCGGCAATGGCCGGTAACAACCTTGCTGGATGTATCCGCACCGGCGGCATTGGCATAGAGGAGCGCTATAGGTGGGATTGCCAAAGGGTATTTCCCTAATGAGGCACACCTCGTTAAGCTTGCTCCCATCAAATTTAAAACCTTCCCATCTTCGCTTCCAAGGAGTTCGCCATGAGCATTCTGGTCAACCGCCAAGCCCCCGACTTCGACGCCGCTGCGGTATTGGGCGATGGTTCGATCGTCGACAGCTTCACGTTGTCTTCCCTGCGGGGCAAGTACGTGGTGTTGTTCTTCTGGCCGCTCGATTTCACCTTCGTGTGCCCATCGGAAATCATTGCCCACAACAACCGCATCGCCAAGTTTCGTGAGCTGGGTGTCGAGGTGGTCGGCGTGTCCATCGATTCGCAGTTCACCCACCATGCCTGGCGCAGCACGCCAGTCGAGAAGGGCGGTATCGGCGAAGTCGAATTCACCATGGTCGCCGACGTCAAGCATGAGATCGTCCGCGCCTACGGCGTCGAGCACGAAGATGGCGTGGCCTTGCGTGCCTCGTTCCTGATCGACCAGCAAGGCGTGGTGCAGCACCAGGTGGTCAACAACCTGCCGCTGGGCCGTGATGTCGACGACATGGTGCGTCTGGTCGAAGCGCTGCAGTTCACCGAACAGCACGGCGAAGTCTGCCCGGCTGGCTGGCGTCCGGGCCAGAAAGGCATGAAGGCCGACGCCCAGGGCGTCGCCGACTACCTGGCGGGCAACGCCAAGAGCCTGTAAGCGGCTAAAGCGCTTTCAGCTCGAGATCAAGTTTACGGGCTGGCGGCATTCAACCTTCCCCAAGGTGTCTTGCCAGTCCTTTTTATTCCAGCCGCACCGGATCGGCGTCAATGTCCGGCAGTCAGGAGTTAGTCATGTCTCAAGTGCGTCATTCCCGCGTGATCATCCTGGGTTCCGGCCCTGCCGGTTACAGCGCGGCGGTCTACGCTGCCCGCGCCAACCTCAAGCCGCTGCTGATCACCGGCATGCAGGCTGGTGGTCAGTTGACCACTACCACCGAGGTCGACAACTGGCCCGGCGACCCCCATGGCCTGACCGGCCCGGCGCTGATGGAGCGCATGCGCGAGCATGCCGAGCGCTTTGAAACCGAGATCGTCTTCGACCACATCAATGCCGTGGACCTGGCCGCCAAGCCGTTGACCCTGACGGGCGACAGCGCGACCTACACCTGTGACGCCCTGATCATCGCCACTGGCGCCAGTGCACGCTACCTGGGTCTGCCCTCGGAAGAAGCCTTCATGGGCAAGGGCGTTTCGGCCTGCGCGACTTGCGATGGCTTCTTCTACCGCAACCGTGAAGTCGCGGTGGTCGGTGGCGGCAACACGGCAGTCGAAGAGGCGCTGTACCTGGCCAACATCGCCAGCAAAGTAACCTTGGTGCACCGTCGCGATACCTTCCGCGCCGAAAAGATTCTGATCGACAAGCTGCATGCGCGGGTAGCCGAAGGCAAGATCGAGCTCAAGCTCAACGCTACCCTGGAAGAAGTCTTGGGCGACAATATGGGCGTGACTGGTGCGCGTCTGCGCAACAATGACGGGATTGCAGAAGAGCTGAAGGTAGACGGTGTGTTCATCGCGATCGGCCACACGCCGAACACTTCGCTGTTCGACGGCCAACTGGCGCTCAAGGATGGCTACATGGTGGTCCAGGGCGGGCGTGAAGGCAACGCCACCGCCACCAGCGTCGACGGTGTGTTCGCGGCCGGTGACGTGGCCGACCATGTGTACCGCCAGGCGATTACCTCGGCCGGTGCTGGCTGCATGGCTGCACTGGATGTCGAGCGCTATCTGGACGGGCTGGCCAACGCTTCGTTCTGAGTCAGGACCGCGGCGCGGCCTTCGCGGGTAGAACCCGCTCCCACAGTCGGATTGTATCGCCTGTGGGAGCGGGTTCTACCCGCGAAGAGGCCCTCCGCCAGGCACAAAAAAACCGACCCCGCGAGGTCGGTTTTTTCATGCCTGTCGATCAGCCCAGGCGAGTCAGTGGCAGCTCGGAGAATTTCACTGCTGCCAGCCCATGTTCCATCAGATTACGGATATTGCCGTGATCACTGCCTTCGGGCGTCGCCACCACCGAGCGGTAGTGTTCGCCGAACGCCAGCAGCGCCTCTTCATCGCTCAGGCGTTCCAGCACTGCCAGACCCAGCGTCTTGCAGGACCCTTCGTTCTGACCGGCGGCGTTGTCCAGCGCACCATTGCGAAACGCCTGCGGCGTATAAGCATAGTGCTCGGCCACGAACGCCAATGTCGTTGCGAACAGGTGTTCGCCGCTGGCCAGGCTGGCGCGCAGCGCCGTCACATCATGCATTGGGCGTCCCCTTGGCAAAGGCCGCCTGCTGTTCGGCGCTGGCCTCCTGCTGATACTGAGCTTTCCACTGTGCGTATGGCATCCCGTAGACGACCTCGCGAGCCTCGTCGAGGCTGACGTCGACCTGCTGCTCGTCGGCTGCTGCCTTGTACCATTTGGACAGGCAATTACGGCAGAACCCGGCCAGGTTCATCAAGTCGATGTTCTGCACGTCCTTGCGCTCGTCCAGGTGCTTGACCAGACGACGGAAGGCGGCAGCTTCTAGTTCCAGGCGTTGTTGTTCGTTCATGTCGCTCTCCAGCGGGGCGGCAACCGGTCAGCGGCTGCCGGCGAGGGTGATCGAAACCGATTCGGCGAAGCGCAGCGCGTGGGGCTTGTCGACTTCCACTTCGGCGTAGCGCACGGCGGTGTTCTGCATGACCAGGTCGAGAATCTCCTGGGTCAGCCGTTCGAGCAGGGCAAAGCGATTGCCCTCCACGTGTTGGATCACGGCCTTGGTGATGGTGCGGTAGTTCAAGGCATGCTCGATATCGTTGTCGCGCACCGCCTCAAGCGCCGGATACAGCACGGTGAGGTTGATCAGCACGTCCTGTTTGTTGACGATTTCGTCTTCGTTGATACCGATGAAGGTGCGCAAGCGCAGGTCCTTGACCCGGATGCGTGCCATTCCTGGCTGCAGTTGTGCCATCGTTGTGTGCTCCGCAGAATGTTCGGGGTCGACGCCGTGCCCGAGCCGACGCAGGCAGACCCTATTTTACGTGTCTGCCGCCGTTGACGGTCAAGGTGGTGCCGGTGACGTAGGGGTTTTCCAGCAGGTAGCGCAGGCTTTGGTAGATGACCTCGGCGCCCGGCTCGATGCCCAATGCCGACTTGGCCAGCGACTTGTAGCGGTAGTCGGCGTCGTCGTCCGGATTGAACAGGATCAGCGCCGGAGCGATGCCATTGACCTTGATTGCCGGTGCGAAGCGTGCAGCGAACGACAGGGTCAGGTTGTCCAGCCCCGCCTTGCTGGCGCAATAGGCCATGTGCTTGGCACTGCCCTTGCGCGTCACGTCGTCGCTGATGTGCACGATATCGGCAGGGCTCGACGCACGCAACAGCTCGGCGCAGTGCAGGTTGATGAGGTAGGGCGCCAGCATGTGCACGTTGACCATCTGCTGGAACGCAGCCGCTTCGTCGCCCGCACTGTCGGCGATCCAGGCCGAGGCGTTGTGGACGATGGCACGCAGCTTCGTGGTCTGCGCTTTCAGCGCAGCGATGAACGCCAGGATGCCAGCTTCGCTGGCGAAGTCCGCCTGGATGGTCACTGCGCCCATCTCGCGCAGATGAGCGACGGTCTCACGCTCCTGGCGGTAGCTGATGATGACCGGCTGGCCTTCGCCCAGCAGGCGTTCGGCGCAGTGCAGCCCTATGCGCTGACTGGCGCCGGTGATGAGGATCGGATGAGGCATGTGGCGAGCTCTTGGTCGGCAGGTTGCTGCGCTGATTTATACCACAACGCGCAGCAGGGCCGGCCGATCAGGCCACCTTGACCTTGGGCAGTGGGGCGCGGGTCGGCGTGGCGTGCAACCAGCCCCGCAGCAGGCGCGTCGACAGGGGAATGAAGAAAAACACCATGATCGGGGTCAGGGCCAGGGTGCTGAGCAAGACTCTGGGCACCAGGCTGATCTCGTTCAGGACGTGACCGAACAGGAAGTTGAAGATCAACGACACCGGGAAAAAAGCCAGCCAGATGGCCACGGCCTGTTTCCACCGAGGTGGACGCTGCAGGCCGCTGTCGCCGAACCAGCCTTCGGTGCCGCTCACCCGGTGCACGTGGGGCTGGGCGAACAGGTCGCTGCCACGGCCCAGCCATGAGCGCCGGGAAGCCGAGTGCTCCCATGCGTGCAGGGTGGTTTCATCGGCGAAGCGGAAGATGATCTGGAATTCGTCATCGCCAGGCGCCGGTGCCAGGACGCCTGAGCCCAGGTAACCCGGAAAATCGGTGGCCAGTTGTTCGCCTTCATGCAACCAGGCGATCAGGTCCTGATATTTGCCATCGGCGACGCGGCGCGCAACCATCAAGGTAACGGGGGAGGTAGACATCGTGTATCTCCAGGCAATCTGGTGCTCCGGGTAGGAGCCTCCATCGAATGCAGCGCCGGGGTGGTGGGCTGCATCTGAAATCAAGCAAGTATTATTCCTGAAAACCACCAATTGCACATCTACCGTCCGTTGGATCATCCATGAACCTCGATGTGCCGGCAGCGGTTACACTGTGGTTTCCTGTTCCTGGCGGCGGTTGACGAGCAATGAGCGAATCCAGCACCCGATTGCCTGGCGTGCAAGACCCTGCGCTGGACGAGCTGTACCCCATTCGCGAGGTGGCCCGACTCACCGGGATCAATCCAGTCACGCTGCGTGCGTGGGAGCGTCGCTATGGCCTGGTACAGCCAACCCGCACCGAAAGTGGGCATCGCTTGTACTCTTTGGCCGATATCGAGGAGGTGCGCAGCATCCTGGGTTGGATCGAACGCGGTGTAGCGGTGAGCAAGGTCGGCAAGATCCTGGCGCGCACCCAGCAGGCCAGAACGGCAGCGCCCAGCCCTGGCGACGAGCACCATGAATGGCAGCGGTGGCAAGAGCGGATTCGCCAGTGTGTACATGAATTTGCCGAAGCTCGCCTTGATCAGGTCTACGGCCAAGTGTTCTCCAGCTACCCGCTGGCCGTGGCCTTCGAACAGGTATTGATGCCCGTCTGGCAGGAACTGCTCGTGCATCAGGGCCACTTTGGCCAGGCCAGCGAGTGGTTGTTTCTCGACACGTTCCTGCGTGCGCGCACTCTGCAAAGGCTGCGCCTGACCTGCGATCAGGGCCAGGACAGCCGGGTGCTGCTGGTCGCCATACCGGATCAGTGCCGCGAACTCGAGCTTCAGGTCAGCGGCCTGCTGTTGGGCGGGCCACAGGTGGACGTGCAGCTGCTGGGTCTCGGTCAGCCGCTGGAAGAGCTCAGCCTGGTCTGCGAGAAGATTGCGCCCCATGCCGTGGTGCTGTTTTCCAACCGCCCCCCGGTGCCGACCCTGCCCAAGCAGTTGGCCAGGTTGAGCAATGCCCTGAATTGTCCGCTGCTATTGGCCGGCGAGCTGTCCGAGATGGTCCATGAAAGCCTGCGCGCCACTGACATCGTGTGTCTGGGCAGTGACGGGCGCTTGATGCAGCGGCGTCTGCAACAGTACCTGGCGGGCCACCTGGACAGCTGACCGAGCGGGCTTCAGGTGTGCGGCTGCGGATGGACCAGGTGATGCTGCTGCAGGATGAACTGACGCAGCGACTCGATCGCCTTGGCGTTGTTCTGGCTGAGCCGGTACGCGAACAACCCCTGTTCGGCCTCGCGAATCATCGAACCGCGCAGAGGTATCGGCGAGCAGCCTTCGGGGGTGAACCACAGCTGGAACTGCGTGGGCGCCTGCGCGCCGTTGCGCGCTTCGAGCAGGGCGCCCTTGAAGGAAATGTCCCGCACCCAGAAGTCGCTGTCGCGCCCTTCGCTGTCGCGCAGGACGATCGGCTGCGCCAGGCTCAGGCGCCAGGGGCGCAGCATCGGCCCGTCTTCGTAGATGCTCGGCGCACCCAGTTCCAGATGGGCCGCCTGGAACTCGTCCTCCACCACCTGCAGGGGGAAACTGATCTGCTGATTTTCCAAGTGCGCCTCGATGGTGACCTGCTCGTGGGAGGCCAGGCGCATGAGCAGTTCGCGTACCTGTGGACCGCCCTTCACCGAAAGGCTGAGCAGGGTGTCCCGCACGTTGAGCTGCGGATTGGCCTGCATGGCCCGCAGGAAATCCAACTCGTCCTGGGTCAGCAACACATCAGGTGGCATGGCGCGCACTCATGGCGAAAGGGATTCAAAGCAACCCTGGGAAATGTCCATGCCCGTCACGCCGGACCCGGGCGCGCAGGGGTGTCCAGTTCAGCAAGTCGCCGTTGCAGGGCCGCGACCTGCTGCTCCAGATCGATGATGCGCTGCTGCGCCTCGACCTCGCGGCTGACATCCTTCTGGATCCCGATGTAGTACATCAATTGGTCGCTTTCGTTGTGTACCGGCGTGATCGACAGCTCATTCCAGAAAAAGCTGCCGTCCTTGCGGTGATTGCGCAGGACCTCGCGGCATGCCACGCCCTGGTCGATCGCCTCGCGTACGCGCCGGCGCGCCGGCTGGTCGCGGTCGTCACCCTGCAACAGGCGGCAATCCTGGTAGAGCATTTCCAGCGAGGTATAACCGGTCATGCGTTCGAACGCCGGATTGACGTAGATGAGGATATTGTCCTCACCTTCCTGTTCGGCGACGACGATGCCGTCGTTGGACGCATCGATCACCAATTGCAGCAGCTTCGCGTTGATCATGTCAGGGTTCCCTAGCGTGCAGGGTAGTCTAATTCATACCGGCCTCGGCAGGGATCCCGGCGCGTCAAATCCTGCCTTTCAATGCGCGAGCGGGCTGTTAAAATCAGGCCCTTCAATGGTTCGAGACAGTCATCATGAAAGTTGCCATCCTCAGCGGTTCGGTCTACGGCGCGGCCGAGGACGTCGCTCGACACGTCGAAAAGCTGCTCAAGCAACAGGATATCCAGGCCTGGCACAACCCGCGCGCCACCTTGCAGGACGTGCTGGCGTTCGCGCCCGAGGCGCTGCTGGGGGTCACCTCGACCACAGGCATGGGTGAACTGCCGGACAACATCATGCCGCTGTACGCTCAACTTCGCGATGAGCTGCCTGCCGCGTTGCGTGGCCTGCCCGGTGGCGTCATCGGCCTGGGCGACTCCAGCTACGACCTTTATTGTGGCGGGGGCGAGCAGTTGCGCGAGCTGTTCGCCGAACTGGGCGTACGCGAAGTGCAGGGCATGCTGCGCCTGGACGCCAGCGAAAGCGTCAACCCGGAAACCGATGCAGAGCCCTGGCTGGCGGAGTTCGTGCGAGCGCTGCGGACCTGACGGTCACGCCTGCTCGGCGGTGTCCGCCGTGGCGGTGAGCAGCTCGTTCAATGCGTCGGGCTGGCTCTTGAACGCCTTGGCGAAGATGTCGCGGTTTTTCGCCATGTAGATACCGGCGTCTTCGACCTGCTTGTCGTCGAGCGACGGCACGGCTTTCTTCAATACGTCTGCCAGCAACTCGGCCAGCTCGAGCATTTTGTCGTGACGATCGGCTTCAGCTTTGTCCATAAACAGGCGCTCCAGATCTCGGCTGCTGCGGTATACCACTTCGACGGCCATTGACCACCTCATATGCCTAGGGGAATTCGTTCAGTACAACTACTGTTCGTTTATACAGTGCCAAGCATAAGGCAAATCGCTCCCCTTGAACAGAGGCGCCGACGAGCTGCCCTGCGACAGTGTGGCTGCTTCTCATCTGTCACAGCTGGCCCTTATGCTGCATGCCTTGAACGAGCATAGGCGATCATTCGCCGCTCTCCATCGGTTTGCAAAAGGAACACAGACAATGAAATGGGCTGAAAAGCTTCGCGGGAGTCTGCATGCTCAGGCCGATTCGCTGGGCAATCTGTGCGTGGAGGCTTTCCACTACCTGGCGCTGTTCGGCATCGGTGCCATCACCGCCTGGGCGGCAGTCAGCGCTTTTCTGGGGATGGTGGAGAAGGGCAGCGTCAGCGTGGATGACATCCTGCTGCTGTTCATCTACCTGGAGCTGGGGGCCATGGTGGGGATCTACTTCAAGACCAACCACATGCCGATCCGCTTCCTGCTGTACGTGGCAATCACTGCCTTGACTCGCCTGCTGATCGGCGATGTATCGCACCACAATGCACCGGATCTGGGCATCATCTACCTGTGCGGCGGCATCCTGCTGCTGGCGTTTGCCATTCTGGTGGTGCGCTACGGTTCGTCGCGCTATCCGTCGGTGAAGGAGAAATCGGACAGCTAAGCCGCGTTGCGGCTCATCACAGGCTGGCGGACACCGGCGTGGTGCGCGCGGCGTTGGCGTGCAGGGCCGGCTTGCCGCCCAGCTTGTCGACGTTGCCGGCATCGGTCATTGCCGCCAGCATCTGCATGGTACTGCCACCTTGCTCGATGGCCATGCCGAACTTGATGCTTTCGATCAGCCGGCGCATGCGCTTGGGGTCGTTGCGCTGTTCGGCGGTGATCATGCGCTTGGCAGCAACGCCGCGCTCGTTCGACAGCGTCAGCATGATGCTGCCGTCCAGGCGCTGGATGCTCAGGTTGACGCGGTATTCAGGTTGGAACGCGTCGGTAAGCGCTTGGAATGGATTATCCATGATGTACTACCTGCAATAGTCGAACTTCGTTAATGGACTAGGCGATTAGTTACTGGTTCCAGACCGCTGGTCGGCGCCGCGTTTCATCTTTTGCTATATGTAACTGCTCCTTGCTTCGCCAGAATTGATTTAGCAATTGCCGTGCCCGGATTTAAAAACTAATTCGACGGCCATAAAAAAGACGAGCCGTAGGGCTCGCCTTTTTTAGGTTGCTAGGCTGTGTGACAGGGCTCAGGACTTGCTGTTGAGCACCTGTTCGTTCTCCAGAAACTCTTCCTCGAGCAGCGCCTCGTTCGGGCCGTCGGGGATGGTCTGTGTATTGGCTGCACGCTTATTGCGCAGTTTGCCGAACAGATGCTCCAACGCGTGGCTGAGCTTCTCGGCAGCGCCGTCGATCGCCAGCTCCAGCGTTTCTGCCTTGTGGGTCACGGAGATGGGCTGATGGCCCTTCGGCCGTGCTTCCATCTGGCAACGCATGTCGTCGGGGCCGGATTTCTGGCCATTCTCGTCGGCCAGATGGACCTCCACGCGGGTGAGGTCTTCCTGGTAGTGCTCGACTGCGCCTTCCACTACGGTGCGTACCCACTCCTGCAGGCGGGCGTCGCCTTGAATATGGTTATCGCTATTGACCTGGATCTGCATAGTTCATCCCTTATTCGGCTTTCTCGCTTGAGATTCGATGACTGATTATCATCGCCTCTTGAAGTACAAGGTCAGGGAGTTGAAGAAACAATTCAACCCCCCGAAGAAGATAAATATTCAGTAACTTTTTCGAACTTTTCCCGAAATAAGTGCGAAGCCTGATAGCCATGGCCATGCGAACACAGGCCGCATCCCGCTGCCATCGAGGGATGCACCTGCAACCGGGACCAGTCGCCAGCCTCAGAAGGCAACCGAGGTCTGCACGTAGATCGTGCGCGGCTCGCCTACGTACTTGCCTTTGTTGTTGTCGTCGAAGGAGCGGGTGTAGTACTGGCGATTGAAGATGTTTTTTACACCGACCGCGACGTTGAGGTCCGACAGCTGCGGTCCGAAATCGTAGCCAGCGCGGCTGCTGAACAGCATGTAGCCAGGGATGCGTCCGGTGCTGCCGTCGGCGCTTTCGGCCTGGGTGTTGGCGTTGTCGGCGAACTGGCTGCTCTGGTAGGTGCTGTCCAGGTCCAGCTTCCAGGGGCCTTGCGTGTAGCCCACGCCCAGGGTGCCTTTGTGTCGTGAGGAAAACGGCACACGGTTGCCTTTGTTCGGGCCGTCTTCGCGGATGGTGGCGTCGACGAATGCGTAGCTGGCATGAACGTCGAAACCGGCCAACGCCGGGCTCAGGCTGTCCAGAGCGTAATTGATGCTGGTTTCGATGCCCTGATGCCGGGTTTCACCGCGCGCGATCACCGTATCGTTGGTCTGGTTGCTGTCGTATTGATTGTCGAAGTTGATCAGGAACGCGCCGATTTCCGCCCGCAGGTTGCCGTTGTCGTAGCGCGTGCCCAGCTCCCAGGTCCGGGCTTTTTCCGGCTTCACTTCACCACCGGTTACGCGGTTGGGCATCTGGCTGTATTGCACACTGCCGAACGAGCCTTCGGTGTTGGCGTACAGGTTCCAGTTTTCATTGACGTGGTAGAGCACGTTCAGCGCCGGCAGGGCAGTGGTGTAGTCGCCCTGGTATTTGACGTTGGTGAGGTTGTTGGTCTGCTGCGAGTCGATCATCTCGTAGCGAATGCCCGGCGTGAACGTCCAGCGGCCGATATCGATGCGGTCGTCGATGTAAAAGGCGTGGGCCTGAGTGCCGCCTCGGGTGTCGCGGTCGTTGCGGCTGTCGGTGCTCGGCAGTTGCTGGTTGGCGCTGATCGGAGTGCGGTAGCGCAGCTCGTGGCCCGCCTCGCTGATGTAGCGGTAGCCCACGCTCATCTCGTGCTGGGTCTGGCCCAGATCGAAGCCCTGGGAGAAACGGGTTTCGACACCGCGTACCCAATATTCGCGCGGCGACAGCGAGAGGAAGTTGCCTTGGTCCAGGTAGCCACTGCGCAGGGTCTTGGTGAAGAAGGTGTTGGCCGTGAATTCGCGGCGATCTTCCTGATAGCGATAGCCGAAATTGACCATGGTGCGGCGGCCCCAGAACTTGTCGTAGCGGCGGGTCGACTGGTAAGGGTCGGCCTTGTAGGCGGCCGAGCTGAGGCCGCCGGGCATGTCGGCCTCACCTTCGTAGTACTGGGCCTGGGCGTTGAGGCTGTTGGCTTCGTCGATCTGGTATTTGCCCTTGAGAATCAGATCGTCGATCTGGGCATCGCTGTGCTCGCGCCAGTCGCTCCCGCGCACGCCGGAGTAGAGCACGGCGCCGCCCAGGCCGTTTTCAGCGGTGCCACCGGCCAGCAGGTTGCCGGTGGTCTTGAAGCCGTCCTGGCTCGAAGAGGGGCTGGCCTGGGTCTGGAAGCCACCTTTCACGGTCGGCTCGTCGGGAATGGCGCGGGTCACGAAGTTGACGATGCCGCCGACGTTCTGCGGGCCATAGCGCACCGCACCGCCACCACGGACCACGTCCACGGCATCCATGTTGCCCATGCTCACCGGAGCGAACGACAGCTGCGGCTGGCCATAGGGCGCGAACGGCACTGGGATGCCGTCCATCAGTACCGTGGAGCGGGTCGCCAGCCGTGGGTTGAGGCCACGGATGCCGAAATTCATCGCCATGTCATGGCTGCCCGTGCCGTTGTTCTGCGGCGCGTTGACCCCTGGAATGCGGTTGAGCACGTCGCGCGCGCTAGTGGCGCCTGTACGCTCGAAGTCTTCGCGGCGCACCACGTCCCGCGCGCCGGGGTGCTCGAATACGTTGATCTGCTCGGCGGCGCCGAGCCAGTCGCCCACTACGCTCGAAGCGCCCAGTTCGACAGTGGCGCCGGTACTGGGATCGGAGCTGGCGGGCTGCGCCAGCGAGGCCTGTTCCAGGCTGTAGGCACCATCGCCCAGGGAACGCGCCTGCAAACCCGTGCCTTCAAGCAACACTGCCAATGCCTGTTCGACGGTGTACGAGCCTTGCAAGCCAGGGCTAGGCTGGTCTGCCACGGTGGTCGATCCGAATGAAATCAGGACACCTGCCTCGCGGCCGAACTGGTTGACCGCACTTTCCACCGAGGCGGGCGCGATGTGGTACTCGCGAGTGGCGCTTTCGGCGGCCACGGCCTGCGGCAGTTGAGCCACGCTCACGGTAGTGCCGAGCAACAGGCAGCGCAGGGTGCGGGCGAGTGGAGTAGGCAGGTTGGGCATTCGGCGTTTCCAGGCAGGATATAGGGAGAGTTACCCTGTCTGTCACGCGAGCAAGGCAAAACGGCTCAACGAAGGTGCAAAAAGATTTCGGCGGCCCTTGGGCCGACTAGACGCGGGCCTGCACCGTGACCCAATAGCGAGTGAAACGCCGGACCTTGACCGGCAGTGCGGCCTCCAGTGAATCGAGGATGCTCTCGGTATTGCCCAGTGGGAAACTGCCCGAGAGCAACAGGTTGGCCACCGAGGCGTCGCAGTCCAGCTGGCCACGGCGATAGCGGCCCACTTCGGCGAGAAAATCGCCCAGACGCATGTGCGCCGCGATCAGCATGCCGTCGACCCAGGCCCCGCTGTTGGCGTCCAGTGGCCGCGCCGGATTGACGCGCTGGCGTTCGAACTCGACTTGCTGGCCGTCAGCCAGGCGCAGTGGAGTTCCCTGCACTGCGGCTGGCTGAATCGCGACGGCGCCGTGCAACGCCTGCACCCAGGTGCTGTTGAGCATCTGGCGAACATTGACCTGTCCGCGTTCGGTGGTAACCAGCCCCTGGTCGGTGCTGATGCGCAAGGGCCGCGCGTCGACCCCTGCAGTGAGCATGATTTCGCCTTCGAGCAGGTGGATCAGGCGCTGGCTCGCATCGAAGCGTACGTCTACGGCGCTGGTAGTATTGAGGTGGATGCGGCTGCCGTCGTCCAGTTGCAGTTGGCGGCGCTGGCCCAGCGGGCTGCGGTAATCGGCCACCAGTGGCGGCAGCCAATGCTGTTGACGCAAGGCCAGCGTCGTTGCGCCAGCCATGCCCAGCAACAGCAGCGCCTTGAGTGCGCGTCGGCGGCCGGGCGAGTGGGGCGCGCCAACGGTGGCCTGGGCCAGGGGACCGGGCAGGCCGGCGAACTGCTGATTGACCTTTTGCATGTGCTCCCAGGCTCGGCGGTGTTCGCCGTCGGCATGCAGCCAGCGCTGCCAGGCCTGTTGCTGGCGCGGGTCGAGCGCTCCGTCCTGAAGTTCGAGCCACCATTGCACGGCCTGTTCGGCCACCTGCGGGGAAAACGTGCGGGCCTCGTTCACAGCGCAAAGTAGCAGCGCATGGCTGCCTTGTGCAGGTAGCGCTTCACCGTGGCCAGGGAAATGCCGAGTTCGTCGGCGATTTCGCGGTAGCCCAGGCCGTCGACCTGAGCCATCAGGAAGGCGCGCTTGACCACGACTGGCAGGCCATTGAGCAGCGCGTCCAGTTCCAGCAGCGTCTGCAGAATGATCGCCCGGTGCTCTTCGCAGGGTGCGAGGGGCTCTGGCATCTGCGCCAGTGCCTCCAGGTAGGCACGTTCCAGGTCCTGGCGGCGGTAGTGGTTGAACAGCACGCGCTTGGCCACCGTGGTGAGAAAGGCGCGTGGCTCGCGGATGGGCTCGTGGATGGGAGTGACTTCACGCGCGGTCAGCAGACGCATGAAGGTGTCCTGGGCGAGGTCGGCGGCATTGTCCGGACAGCCCAGGCGGCTGCGCAGCCATTCGGTCAACCAGCGGCGATGAACGAGGTAGAGGCCCTCGATCGAATGCGAGGCAGGGGAAGTCACAGCGGTCACCGCGAACACTCCGGCGCCATGGTCGTGCGCAGCAGAATAAGAATTGTTCGTATCTTACGGATGTGGCTGGGTTTGGGCAAGCAGGGTTGGCCGCGAGCGCGGCTCGAAAAGCGTCGCATCGCAAGATAAAAGCCGACGGGCTTTGCGCATGAGAATATTTATCATTATTATCAGCGCGATCCAATGATGCATCTGTACGTGCGAAGGTCATCCATGAGAAGCAGAATTGGCGAGGTCTCTACCTCGTATCGTTGGGCGGTGGCCTCCCGCGTCGTGGCGGCCGTGTTTGGCGGCTATGTGCTGGCGGCACTGGCAAGCGTATGCATCGCCTGGCTGTTGCCCATGGCGCGCGGCGAAGCGGTGGTCAGCGCCATGATGCTGTCGTTCCTGGTGTACCTGGTGGCGGTGCTCTGGTGCTTCGCTTCCCACAGTGCAAGCCGGGCTTGGGTGGGCCTGGCCATACCCGGCCTGGTGCTGGCAGCAATAGCGGGCCTTCTGCACTGGCAGCACCTGCCGTGAGGGAGGGCTTTCGCCAGGCCATGGCGTGGTTGCACACCTGGGCGGGCCTGGTGTTCGGCTGGTTGCTGTTCGCCATTTTCCTGACCGGTACCCTGTCTTATTTCAAGGACGAGATCAGCCACTGGGCGCAACCCGAGATACCGGTCCGCGCGGTCAATGCCCAGGCCAGCCTGGCGCAGGCGCAGACGTATCTTGAGGCCAACGCCGGGCATTCACCGCGCTGGTTCATCAGCCTGCCGGATGTGCGCGAGCCGGCGCTGTCGGTGATGTGGCAGGACCCGAACAAGCGCGGGCGTGGTGCCTTCACCCGGCATACCCTGGACCCACAGACCGGTCAGCGGGTCGAGGCGCGCGACAGCCGTGGCGGTGATTTCTTCTACCGTTTCCACTACGAGTTGCAGATGGGCTACCCCTGGGGGCGCTGGCTGAGCAGCCTGGCGGCGTTGGTCATGCTGGTGACGCTGGTGACCGGCATCATCACCCACAAGAAGATCTTCAAGGAATTCTTCACCTTTCGTCCCGGCAAGGGCTCGCGCTCCTGGCTGGACGGGCACAACGCAATCGGTGTGCTGGTGCTGCCATTTCACCTGATGATCACCTACAGCAGCCTGGTGATCTTCATGACCATGCTCATGCCGGCGAGTATCAACAGCCGCTACGACGGCGATACCCAGGCTTTCTTCAGTGAAATCTACCCAGGCAACCAACGCCTGGCCGCCGCCGGGCAGCCTGCGCCGCTAGTGAATCTGGCCGTGCTGTACGAGCGTGCGCTGCAGCAATGGCCCGACGGCAGGATTGGCCGCGTCTCGGTGCAGTTGCCGGGCGATGCCAATGCCCAGGTGCAATTCAGCCGCCACAACGGCGATACCGTGAGCCGCGACCCAGGTGCGGCGATCACCTTCGCCGGCACCACGGGCGCAGTGCTTGAACTGCCACGCGACAGCGCCGCGCCGATGGTCGTGGCGGGCACCTTCTATGGCTTGCACATGGGCTTGTTCGCTGGGCCCGTGCTGCGCTGGCTGTATTTCTTCTGTGGTTTGGGCAGTACCTTGCTGATTGGTACGGGCCTGGTCATGTGGCTGGGCAAGCGCCAGCTCAAGCATGCCCGCAGCGGCGTGCGGCCCTTCGAACTGCGCCTGGTGGAAGTGTTGAACGTCGCCGGCATGGCCGGGCTGGTGCTGGCGATTGCAGGCTTCATGTGGGCCAATCGCCTGTTGCCGGCGACCTATCCGGAGCGCGCTGGCCTGGAAGTCGACAGCTTCTTCCTGGTCTGGCTGCTGAGCATCGTCCATGCCGCCGTGCGCAGCGGCAGCAAGGCCTGGGTCGAGCAATTGAGCCTGGCGGCGATCGCCTTGGCGGGTCTGCCTCTGCTGAGCCTGCTGACCACCGACCATGGCCTGCCGGTGTCCATCGCCGCAGGTGACTGGGTGCTTGCAGGCGTCGATCTCAGTGCCCTGGGGTGTGGCCTGGTGTTGGCCTGGGTGGTCGTGAAAATACGGCGCCGCGCGGCGCTTGCGGCCCTGCCGGCGATGCGCGCGGCGCGTACGGTCATGCCAGACGAGGTGCACTGATGTTGTCTGCAGGATTGCTCAGCTATGCCGGTTTCAGCGCCCTGTGCCTGGCCATGGATCGCCATCATCAGGAAATGCTCGGGCGCCGACCGAGCCCTTCACGCAAGGTGCAGTTGCGGGTCGCGGGCTGGGCATTGTTGGGCCTGTCGCTGTGGATCTCAGTGATCAGCGCCGGTTGGGCCATGGGCCTGGTGCGCTGGACGGCCGTGCTAATGAGCAGCGCGGTGTTTCTGGTGTGGTTGCTGCCGTACCGGCCACGCTGGGCGCTGGTGTTGGCGGCGGTGGGGGTACTGCTGGGGCTGCTGGCGGCCGTGGCGCGCTGGTAGCGTCGGCGGCTCGACACTGCGCGTTCGCGCCGTCGTCATTTAAAGGCCAGGCGGTATTCGCCTGGGGCGACCCCACCAGCCTGGCGGAAGCGATTGCTGAAATGGCTGGCGCTGGCGAAGCCGCAGGCCAGGCCGACCTCACCCAACGGCAGGTGCGTCTGACGCAGCAGCGAACGCGCCCGAGCGATGCGGCGAGCCAGCACATACTGATGCGGCGGCAAGCCGAAGCTGGTGCGAAACATCCGCGCGAAGTGGTACTCGGACAGGCTGCACAGGGCCGCCAGTTGGCCCAGGCTCAAGGGTTCGGCCAGTTGCGCTTCGATGAAGTCGCGCAGCAGGTGCCGCTGATGAGGTGCCAGTCCACCCTTGAGCCGCAGTTGCGGACGCGCGGACACCTGGCTGAGCAGCGCATGGGCAAGCATTTCGTGAGCCAGGCTGCTGGTCAGCACGCGCTCGCCCGGTTCGGTCCAGTTCAATGCGATCAACCGCGCAAAGCGTTGGGCCTGTGCCGGGTCTTCGAGAAAGGTATTTTCGCGTAGCTGCATTTCCCGAGGTTCGCGGTCCAGCAAGGTGACGCAGCCGAGCGCGAACTGCTCTGCACTGAAATACAGGTGAGCCAGGCGGATATCGCCGTTGATGACCCAGGCCGATTCATGCCCGGCGGGCAGGATGCATTGCTTGCCGGGCGCGCCTTTCTCCCACGGTCGATCGCGGCGAAAAGTGCCCGTGCCGCCGCCGATGTAGCAGGACAGCGTGTGATGGGTCGGCGCCTGATACTCCTGGGCGTCGTGATGGTTGCGCCACAACGCGGCCACCATCGAATCGCCCAGCTCGGCGCTGTGCTCGAGGCGCGCGTGGCGCGAGTTGTGCAGCGCTTGAAACACTTGCAGGTTGAGCAAAGCCGTCATGATCGATACCCCCGCGCCCATGTTACTGCGTCGCGCAGGGGGCGCCAGTGGGGTGGCGGAATAAGCGCAAGTTTGTGCAAGCCGTCAGTGGCCACCGCTTGGACAATGCGCCTCTGACCCAGGAGGGCATTGTCATGAATCTATCGCTGTATCTGCTGACCGTCTTGATCTGGGGAACGACCTGGATCGCGCTCAAGCTGCAACTGGGTGTGGTCGAGATCCCCGTGTCCATTGTCTACCGGTTCGGCCTGGCTGCGCTGATACTGTTCGCGATACTGCTGGCCACGCGGCGATTGCAGGCCATGGGGCGGCGTGGCCACTTCATTTGCCTGGCTCAGGGGCTCTGCCTGTTCTGCGTGAACTTCATGTGTTTCCTCACGGCCAGCCAATGGGTGCCGACTGGCTTGATCGCGGTGGTGTTCTCCACGGCCACCTTGTGGAATGCGCTTAACGCGCGGATCTTTTTCAGCCAGCGGATCACGGCCAATGTCATCGGCGCAGGTGCGTTGGGCTTGCTCGGTCTGGGCCTGTTGTTCTGGCCCGAGCTGTCGGCTCACGACGCCAGTCCGCAAACCTTGCTCGGCCTGGGCCTGGCGCTGTTGGGTACCTTGTGTTTCTCGGCGGGCAACATGCTTTCCAGCGTGCAGCAGAAGGCTGGGCTGCGACCCTTGACCACCAACGCCTGGGGCATGCTCTACGGCGCCTTGTTGCTCACCGGCTATTGTCTGCTGCGGGGCACGCCCTTCGGCATGGAGTGGAGCCTGCGCTACGTCGGCTCGCTGATGTACCTGGTGATACCCGGTTCGGTGATTGGTTTTACGGCCTACCTGACGCTGGTGGGACGCATGGGCGCCGATCGAGCGGCCTATTGCACGGTGCTGTTCCCCGTGGTGGCGTTGAATGTTTCGGCGTATGCAGAGGGGTATCAATGGACCGCGCCTGCGCTGGGCGGGCTGGTCTTGGTGATGCTGGGCAACGTGCTGATGTTCCGCAAGGGCAGCAAACCCGGGGTGCCCCCGTCGAATGCATCGCAGGGGGCACAGGTTCGCGGCGCCAAGGTGCCGGCTTGAACTAGCCCTTGAACGTCTGTGGATTGACCAGGTCCTGGGGGCGCTTGCCGAGCAAGGCGGCGGTCAGGTTGTCGATGGCACGATACGCCATGGCGTCGCGCGTCTGCGCCGTGGCCGAGCCGATGTGCGGCAGCGTCACGACGTTGCCGAGCTGGAACAGCGGCGATTCGGCCAGCGGTTCTTTCTCATACACATCCAGGCCGGCGCCGCGCAGGGTGCCTTCGCGCAGGGCCTGCACCAGCGCCGCTTCATCGACCACCGGTCCGCGGGAGATGTTGACCAGGATGGCGCTCTTCTTCATCTGCGCCAGCTCAGCCGCGCCGATCATGTGCCGGGTCTTGTCGCTGAGCGGCACCACCAGGCAAACGAAATCGGCCTCGGCCAGCAGTTGCTCGAGGCTGCGAAACTGCGCGCCCAGTGCTTGCTCGAGTTCAGGCTTGCGGCTGTTGCCGCTGTACAGGATGGGCATGTCGAAGCCGAGGTGGCCACGGCGCGCCACCGCGGCGCCGATATTACCCAGGCCGACGATGCCCAGGGTCTTGCCGTACACGTCGGTGCCGAACTGGTCGGCACCGACACTGGCTTTCCAGTTGCCGGCCTTGGTCCAGGCATCCAGTTCGGCCACGCGTCGAGCGCTGCTCATGATCAGCGCGAAGGCCAGGTCGGCGGTGCTCTGGGTCAGCACGTCGGGCGTATTGGTGAGCATGATGCCGCGTTCGGTGAGGTAGCCGACGTCGTAGTTGTCGTAGCCCACTGAAACGCTGGAGACCACTTCCAGATTGCTTGCATCGGCCAGTTGTTTGCGACCCAGTGGCCGACCCGCGCCAATCAGGCCATGGGCCTTGGGCAGGGCTTCGTTAAACTGCGCCGCGATGTCCCCGGCCTTGGGGTTGGGCACGATGACATCAAAATGCGCTTCGAGCCGCTCGACCATGGCGGGGGTGATACGGCTGAACGCGAGAACGGTTTTTTTCATTGGGGGTGTGCTCGTCGGGAGGGCAATGTGAGCACGCTAACATTGCCGAACGAGCAGAAACAATCCCGCCTCAGTTGGCGATTTGCAGGTCGAAGGTCTGCAGGTCGGCGTCGTGGGCCGCGAGGATGTCGGGCAGCGAACCGCGCAGGTATTCAACCCAGGTCTTGATCTTGGCATCCAGGTACTGTCGAGATGGGTAGATGGCGTACAGGTTGAGTTCCTGCAGGCGGTACTCGGGCAGCATGCGCACCAGGGTGCCGTTGCGCAGGCCGTCGATGGCCGCGTAGATGGGCAGCACGCCCACACCCATGCCACTGCTGATGGCGGTTTTCATGGCGTCGGCCGAATTGACTTGGAATGGCGCGTTGTTGATGTTGACCATTTCCTGGCCATCGGGACCTTGGAACAGCCACTTTTCCAGTTGCACCACCGGGCTGACCAGGCGCAGGCAGGCGTGTTCACGCAGATCGCCCGGCGTACGGGCCGAGCCGTGGGCCTTCACGTATTCGGGGGAGGCGCAGACGATGCTGTAGGTGATGCCCAGGCGTTGCGACACGAAGCCGGAATCAGGCAGCTCGCTGGCCAGGACGATGGACACGTCATAGCCTTCGTCGAGCAGGTCGGGTACGCGGTTGGCCAAGGTCAGGTCGAAGGTCACGTCCGGGTGGGTGCGACGGTAGCGCGCAATTGCGTCGATCACGAAGTGCTGGCCGATGCCGGTCATGGTGTGCACCTTCAACTGCCCCGAAGGCCGCGCGTGGGCGTCGCTGGCCTCGGCCTCGGCTTCGGCGACATAGGTCAGGATCTGCTCGCAGCGCACCAGATAGCGCTTGCCTGCTTCGGTCAACGCGATGCGGCGGGTCGTGCGGTTGAGCAAGCGTGTCTGCAGGTGCGCTTCGAGGTTGGACACCGCGCGCGATACGTTGGCGGTGGTGGTGTCCAGTTGTGCGGCGGCGGCGGTGAAACTGCCCGCTTCGGCCACGCAGGTGAACGCACGCATGTTTTGCAAGGTGTCCATGATTCGGTCTCTGGTTCGACGGACAAATTGTCGCATGAAGCCACAATTATACAGAAGGATTATCACCGGTTCGGTAATAAAGAATCACAGGAAATCCAGCTTATCGGCGTCCCCAAGCGGCCCTAGAATGCCGGTCCAGACCCCTCCGCAGTTCTACCTCCCCGGAAATCGCCGCTGTGCCGCGCCGCCTCATCGATGTGCTGAAAATATTCAGTGTCTGGACATTTACCCTGGCCTTGACCGGTTGCATCGGCACTGCTGGCATCGCCCCCCAAGGCGAGGCGTTATCAGCCGATGCGCTGGCCACCGATGCCGCCATTCAAACCGCCGCCCAGGACGCGCAATGGCCCCAGAGCCAATGGTGGCAGGCGTACGGCGACCGGCAACTCGATGCCTGGGTCAGCCTGGCTCTACTCGGCAGTCCAAGCATGGCCATGGCCGCTGCCCGGGTGCGCCAGGCCAAAGCCCTGGCAGGCGTGGCGGAGTCTGCCGAGTCGCTGCACATCGACGCCAGCGCCGCGCTGAAACGCCACAACTGGCCGGCTGATCCTTTCTACGGGCCAGGCGACCTCTCCGGGCAGACCACCTGGGACAACAATGCCGGCGTGGGCTTCACCTATGCACTGGACCTGTGGGGGCGCGAACGCAGCGCCAGCGAGCAGGCCCTCGACCTGGCTCACATGAGCGCCGCCCAGGCGCGCCAGGCCCAGTTGGAGTTGGTCAACAACGTGGTGCAGGTGTACATCCAGCTGTCGTTGCACTACGCCCAACGCGACATCGTGCAGCGCACGCTGGCGCAGCAGGAGCAGATCATGGAACTGGCGCAGCGGCGCTTGCGCGGTGGCATCGGCACTCACCTGGAAGTCAGCCAGGCCGAGGCCCTGTTGCCCGAGACGCACCGGCAGGTCGATGCCCTGGACGAGCAGATTGCCCTCGCGCAAAACCAACTGGCGGCCCTGGCTGGCAAAGGGCCGGGGCAGGGCAGCCAACTCCAGCGCCCGAGCTTGTCCCTGCAGGCCCCGCTCGGCCTGCCGTCTACGCTGCCGGCGCAATTGCTCGGCCAGCGGCCGGACGTGGTCGCCAGCCGCTGGGCGGTGGCCGCGAACGCTCGGGGCATCGAAGTCGCTCATGCCGGCTTCTATCCCAACGTGGACCTGGTGGGCAGCCTGAGCTACCTGGCCACCGGCGGCGGCATGCTCGAATTTCTCGCTGGGCGCAAGCTGGCCTACAACGTCGGGCCCGCCTTGAGCCTGCCGATCTTCGATGGCGGCCGATTGCGGGCGCAACTGAGCGACGCCTCGGCCGGCTACGACCTGGCCGTGGCGCAGTACAATCAGACCCTGGTGCAGGCGCTCAGGCAGATCTCCGATCAACTGATTCGTCGGGCCTCGATGGACAAGCAACAGGCGTTCGCCGACGAATCGGTGGCCGCAGCGCAGCACAGCTACGATATTGCCCTGGTCGCTTACCAGCGGGGTCTGACCGGCTATCTGGAGGTGCTCAACGCCCAGACCCTGCTGCTGCACCAGCAACAGGTCGAGCAGCAGGTGCAGGCTGCGCGGCTGGCGGTTCATGCGCAGTTGGTCACGGCGCTGGGCGGCGACCTCGGGGCAGGGGGCGACACCCCGGCCGCAGATCGTCTGCAAGTGCCCAAGCCACTGGCGGTGATCGATCGATGATCACCTGGCTGGGCCGCCTGCAATGGCGCCGCGGTTTCTTCGAGTGGGCACGCAGTGATGGCGTTACCTGGATTTACATCTTTAAGGTCTTGTTGGCTGCGTTCACCACGTTGTGGCTGGCCATGCGCCTGGAGCTGCCGCAGCCGCGCACGGCGATGATCACCGTGTTCATCGTCATGCAGCTGCAAAGCGGGCATGTCTTCGCAAAAAGCTTCTACCGCCTGCTGGGCACACTGGCGGGCTCGGCGGTCACGGTGGTGTTGATCGCGCTGTTCGCGCAGAACACCGAACTGTTCCTGCCCAGTCTGGCGCTGTGGGTGGGCCTGTGCTCGACCGGCGCCATGCGTTGCCGCAACTTCCGCGCCTACGGCTTCGTCCTCGCCGGTTACACGGCGGCCATGGTCGGTCTGCCGGCGCTGGCCCACCCGGACAATGCCTTCATGGCAGCCGTGTGGCGGGTGCTGGAGATTGCCCTGGGCATTCTCGTCTCGACGGCGGTCAGTGCGGCGATTCTTCCGCAGTCGGCCAGCGCCTCGATGCGCAATGCCTTGTACCAGCGCTTTGCCGTCTTCGCCCGATTCGTCACCGATGGCCTGCGCGGGCGCAGCGCTCGCGAGCAGTTCGAAGCCGGCAACGTACGCTTCATCGCCGAGGCGGTGGGCTTGGAGAGCCTGCGCAGCGTGACCGGCTTCGAGGACCCGCACATGCGTCGGCGCAACGGTCGGGTCAGCCGTCTGAACAGTGAATTCATGGCGGTGACCACCCGTTTCAATGCACTGCACCAGTTGCTCGAACGCATCCGCGCGCGCGGCCATGGCGACGTGGTGTCGGCCATCGAGCCTGCGCTGCGTACATTGGCGAAGATACTGGACGATTTTGCCGAACAAGCCCTGACCGACGCCGATGCCGCGCGCTTGGCCGAACGCATGGCGCTGTACCAGGACGCGCTGCCGGCCCAGGTGCGCAGCTTGCGCGAGGTGTTCGAACAAAAGGGCCCGGACGATGACGACCTGCTGGATTTCCATACCGCCTCCGAGTTGCTCTACCGCTTTGTCGAAGACCTGCACAGCTATGCCCAGACCCACGCCTCGCTGGCTGAGCATCGACATGCTCGCGAGCGCTGGGACGAGCCGTATCGTTCGCAGACCAACTGGCTGGCCAGTGCCGCCGCCGGCATTCGCGCTGCGGTGGTGTTGCTGCTGTTGGGCAGCTATTGGATCGCCACGGCCTGGCCCAGCGGGGCGACCATGACCCTGGTCGCTGCCGCCACCGTCGGCTTGTCGGCCGCCTCACCGAACCCGCGGCGGATGTCGTTTCAGATGGCTTGCGGCACCTTGCTCGGGGCACTGGTCGGCTTTTACACAACCTTCTTCGTGCTGCCCTGGATCGACGGTTTCGCACTGCTGTGCCTGACGCTTGCGCCGGTGCTGACGCTGGGCGCCTTTCTGGCTTCGCGACCGCGCTTCGTTGGCTACGGCCTGGGCCTGCTGATCTTCTTCTCCATGGGCTCGGTGCCCGGCAACCTCACCCAGTACGATCCGTATGGGTTCATCAACGACTACATCGGCATGGTCGTGGGCATGCTGTTTTGCGCGGCTGCCGGGGCGATCATCCTGCCGCCCAACAGTCGCTGGATGTGGCAGCGCCTGGAGCAGGACCTGCGTTCCCTGGTGGTGTTCGCCATCAGCGGCAAGCTGCGCGGCCTGGGTTCGGCCTTCGAGAGTCGCACCCGCGACCTGTTGCACCAGGCCTACGGCCTGGCAGCCGGACAGCCGAAGGTGCAGCGCAACCTGTTGCGCTGGATGTTCGTGGTGATGGAGGTGGGGCACGCGATCATCGAGCTGCGCCGCGAGCAGGAGCGCTTGCCGGTGCACCCTGCCTATGCCCCCTGGCAGCCCTGGCGCCAGTCGATCCGGGTCATGGGTCGCGCGCTGATGCGCCTGTTCATCCAGCCCCAGGAAGGCAACCTGCAACGGGCCATGGCGGCCGTCGAACAGGCCATTCACCTGGTCAGGAACACCGATGAACCCTTCGCCCGACATTTCGACACCTCGGCACTGCGCCGGGTCCAGAGCTACCTGCACTTCATCCGCAGTTCGCTGCTGGACCCGCAATCGCCACTCGCTGAATTGCCCGCGCAAGGAGCTGAGCATGCCCCGTGAAATCGCTTTCCATGGCCTGTACATGCCGACCATGACCCTGTTGTTCGTGGTTGCCGCCGGTATCGCCTGGGCCTTCGATCGGCTGTTCGCCAGCCTGGATCTGTACCGTTTCTTCTGGCACCCGGCGCTGCTGCGCCTGAGCCTGTTCGTCTGTCTGTTCGGCGCCATGGCGCTGAGCATCTACCGTTGAGAGCTGCGCAATGAAAAAGTTTTACAGCCTGTTGGCGACCCTGTTGGTGCTGGCGCTGGCGATTTTCATCGGTCGGCAGCTATGGGTGCACTACATGCAGACGCCCTGGACCCGTGACGGGCGCGTGCGCGCGGACATCATCAACGTCGCCGCCGATGTGTCGGGCTACGTCACGGCGGTGCCGGTGCGCGACAACCAGCGCGTGCGCAAGGGCGACGTGCTGCTGCAGATCGATCCGGCCCACTACCGCCTGGCAGTCAAGCAGGCCCAGGCGCTGGTGGCCTCGCGCAAGGCTGCCTGGGAAATGCGCAAGGTCAACGCCAGTCGCCGTGCCGACCTGGATGAACTGGTGATCTCCAAGGAGAGCCGTGAGGACGCCAGCAACGTTGCGGCCTCGGCCCTGGCCGACTATCAACAGGCCGAGGCGCGCCTGGAGGCGGCGCAGCTGAACCTGGACCGCACCCGCGTGCTCGCGACCGTGGATGGCTACGTCACCAACCTCAACGTCCATGTGGGCGACTATGCACGCGTGGGCGAGGCCAAGCTGGCCGTGGTCGACGAGCATTCGTTCTGGGTCTACGGCTTCTTCGAGGAAACCAAGCTGCCCCACGTGCACGTGGGCGACGCAGCGCAGTTGCAGATGATGAGCGGTGAAACCCTCAGCGGCCATGTGGAAAGCATCTCGCGCGGCATCTATGACCGCGATAACCCGCAGAGCCGCGAATTGATCGCCGACGTCAACCCGACCTTCAACTGGGTGCGCCTGGCTCAGCGAGTGCCGGTGCGCATCCAACTGGATGCGGTGCCCGACGGCATGCTGCTGGCGGCCGGTACGACATGCACGGTGATCGTCACGCCCGCCGTGCCCTGATTATTTAGAGAAGCTGCCCTGCAGGCGTTCGGCGCGGAATTCCAGGGTCTGCGGACGGTAGCCGGGACGCAGCGGTGGCAGCGGCAGGCAGTCCTGCCAATCGGCACCGGCCTGCAGCTCGCCGGGGCCACGGTAGCGCGGCGCGGTGTAGAGGTTCTCCGCCAGGTTGACGGTTTGCCCAGGCGCGTAGGCCGCGATCTGCCACTGCAGTTCGAGCATCGGCACGCTGTTGCCGTTATTGAGGTTCAGGCGCAGCGGACGGTCGCCCGGACAGCCTTGCGGATCGTAGGCAATGCGCATTTCCAGACGCGCCAGGCGATGGGCTTCGCGCGTGTCGCTCATGATGACCCACAGCGAAAGCAATGCCAGGGCGAACAGTGCGGCCCCGGAGATCGGCAGCGCCTTGGACGGGTAGCGCACCAGCAGGACGATCCAGGAAATGATCAGGAAGATGCCGATTAACATGACTGCCAGCCTTGGTGAGAGAGTGGGGCGTATCCTACAGAACGTTTGCATGTCGGTGAAAACTGCGCCCACACAGGGTCAGTCGTCCGGCTGATCGCGCAGGAACACCAAGTGGTCGGGCCGTGACTCGTCGGCACTGTAGCGATAGCCCTGGCGATCGAAACCCTTGAGCTGCGCCGGGTCGTGGATTTTTTCGTCGATCACGAAGCGAGCCATCATGCCGCGGGCTTTTTTGGCGTAGAAACTGATGATCTTGTACTGGCCATTCTTCAGGTCCTTGAAGTCGGCAGTGATCAGCCGCGCGTGCAAGGCCTTGCGTTTGACGGCGGAGAAGTACTCGTTCGACGCCAGGTTGAACAGCACGTCGTCGCCTTGTTCGGCCAAGGCCTGGTTGAGCCATTCGCTGATGCGCTCGCCCCAGAACGCGTAGAGGTCCTTGCCGCGGGCATTGGCCAGCTTGGTGCCCATTTCCAGGCGGTAGGGTTGCATCAGGTCCAGGGGGCGCAGCAGGCCGTAGAGGCCGGACAGCACGCGCAGGTGTTTCTGCGCGTAGTCGAAACCGGCTTTGTCCAGCGTCGTGGCCTCCAGTCCGGTGTAGACGTCGCCCTTGAAGGCGAGCAACGCCTGCTTGGCGTTGTCGGGCGTGAAGTCGGGAGTCCAGCTGCCGAAGCGGGCAGCGTTGAGTCCGGCCAGCTTGTCGGAAAGGTGCATGAGCTCGGCGATCTGCGCCGGGCTGAGCTCGCGCAGCTGTTCGATCAGCACCTGGGAGTGGTCGAGAAACTCAGGCTGGGTGTAATGCGGGATGACCGGGGGCGTATCGAAATCGAGGGTCTTGGCGGGGGATATCACCATCAGCATGCAAAGGTTCTCCTGTGAGCGTGGATAAATTCTGGAGCAGCGCCGGGAGCGCGTCCACCATTAAGCGCGGGGGGATCCAAATGGATCGCAGCGACCCCGGACGCGGCTCGCGCCGCTGCTACAGGGGGCGTGTCGTTCGCCGATGATGCCATTCGCGGGGTACCGCATCCGCGTCCGGCCACACCGCGCCTGTAGCAGCGGCGCAAGCCGCGTCCGGCCACACCGCCAACCCTCTGGCACATCACCCACCCACGCACCGTATTGACGCCACCGATCCCGCTCCTCCACAGTGCCCGGAAAAAGGAAACCCGCGCATGGACTACGCACTCATCGACTGGAGCATCATGCTTCTGGCCATCGCTGCCGCCTACATCGTCTTCGGCATTGCCGGCTTCGGCACGGCCCTGGTGGCAGGCCCAATACTTATCCACTTCATGCCGCTGGCCACGCTCATACCCTTGCTCGTCGTGCTCGATTTCATCGCCGCTTTCGGCAACCTGATACCCGCCCGACAATCGGTGGTGGGGGTGGAGCTCAAGCGGCTGCTACCGTTCATGGCATTGGGCTGCACCTTGGGCGTGGTGTTTCTGCTCAACCTGAAATCCGACCTGCTGTTGCTGTTGATGGGCCTGTTCATCACCGGCTACGCCCTGTACATGCTGCTCACCACGGCACGACCCGCGCGGTTGTCGCCCTGGTGGTCCGTGCCGATGGGCACCGTCGGTGGGCTGTTCGGTGCACTATTCGGCAGCGGAGGCTTTCTCTATGCGATCTACCTGAGCGCGCGGCTGGATGACAAACAGCAGGTGCGAGCCACGCAGAGCGCGCTGATCAGTTGCAGCACGATCGTGCGCCTGACGCTATTCATCATTGCCGGCGTATACGCCAATACCCAGCTGCTGCTGACCGCCGCCTGTCTGCTCCCGGCCATGGCGGCAGGCCTGTGGATCGGGCGTCGACTGACCCTGCGCATGTCCCGCGAGGCCTTCGTGCGGCTGGTGACTTGGCTGGTGCTGGCCAGCGGACTGGCGCTGCTGTACCGCTATTTCAATCCTTGACCTGCGCGGGCAGGGGACTATCCTGCCGGTTTTGCGCACCGTCGAGCCCCTGCATGAACACCCAGAACATACTCGTTCCGCGCCTTTCCACCTTGCCGGTACACGAACCCCGTGCGCGGGCGATCCTGCGCTGGCTGGTGCGCAAGGACATCGTCGAAGAACAGCTGAGCACCTGCGGTCGCAGCGGCAATCGCATGGCCTACGCCATCGGTGCGGGTGCCCGGCACGTCGTCGAACAGCCAGAGCTGCTGCCCTATGGACAGCCCGTCAACGGTTTGGAAGTGGTCACCGACCGCTGCATCTTCACCCCCGTCGACGGCTTCCTGCACGAGGCCGGCTGCCCGGAATGCCGCCAGGAAGTCGGCGAGGCCCTGTTCGACAGCCTTGAAGAGTGGATGCCCGGCCTCACCGACAACTTCACCTGCCCCCTGTGTGGCCATGAGGACGACATCAACGGCTTCCTGTTCCTGCAACCCTGCGCGTTCTCCAACCTGGGGTTCATCTTCAACAACTGGGGGCAGACGTCCTTCAAGCCGGCGTTCATCGCCGAATTCGCCGACTGGCTCGACCAGCCGATCGCCCAGGTGCTGGTGAAGTTCCAGGACAATTGACCGCCAGGCCATCTTTGCCTTTCTTGTGGGGGCATGTGTGGGTATAATGGCGCGCTTCCATTTTCCCGCTCGGGAGCCCCCGCATGCTGCGTATCAGCCAAGAAGCCCTGACCTTCGACGACATTCTTCTAGTGCCCGGTTATTCCGAAGTACTGCCCAATGAAGTCAGCCTCAAGACCCGTTTGACCCGCGGCATCGAGTTGAACATCCCGCTGATTTCCGCGGCGATGGACACCGTGACCGAAGCCCGCCTCGCCATTGCCATGGCTCAGGAAGGCGGCATCGGGATCATCCACAAGAACATGACCATCGAGCAGCAGGCTGCCGAAGTGCGCAAGGTCAAGAAGTTCGAGGCCGGCGTGGTCAAGGACCCGATCACCATCGAGGCTGATGCCACCGTTCGCGACCTGTTCGAACTGACCTCCCTGCACAACATCTCCGGCGTGCCGGTGCTGCACGACGGCGACCTGGTCGGCATCGTCACTTCGCGTGACGTGCGCTTCGAAAATCGCCTGGAAATCCCCGTTCGCGAAGTGATGACGCCCAAAGAACGCCTGGTCACCGTCCGCGAAGGGGCCGACAAGGACCTGGTCCGCGACCTGCTGCACAAGCACCGCATCGAGAAAGTGCTGATCGTCGACGGCGAGTTCCACCTCAAGGGCATGATGACCGTCAAGGACATCGAGAAGGCCAAGGCCTACCCACTGGCGAGCAAGGATGACCAAGGTCGTCTGCGCGTCGGCGCAGCCGTCGGTACCGGCAAGGACACCGGCGAGCGCGTCAGCGCCCTGGTCGCAGCCGGCGTCGACGTGGTCGTGGTCGACACCGCCCACGGTCACTCCAAAGGCGTGATCGACCGCGTGCGCTGGGTCAAGCAGAACTTCCCCGACGTCCAGGTCATCGGTGGCAACATCGCCACCGGCGAGGCTGCCAAGGCCCTGGCCGAAGCGGGCGCCGATGCGGTCAAGGTCGGTATCGGCCCAGGCTCCATCTGCACCACCCGTATCGTCGCCGGTGTCGGCGTGCCGCAGATCAGCGCCATCGCCAACGTCGCCGCTGCCCTCGAAGGCACCGGTGTGCCGTTGATCGCCGACGGAGGCATCCGCTTCTCCGGTGACCTGTCCAAGGCCATCGTCGCCGGTGCCTACTGCGTGATGATGGGCTCGATGTTCGCCGGTACCGAAGAAGCGCCGGGCGAGATCGAACTGTTCCAGGGCCGTTCCTACAAGGCTTACCGCGGCATGGGCTCGCTGGGCGCCATGTCCCAGGCCCAGGGCTCGTCGGACCGCTATTTCCAGGACTCCTCGGCCGGTGCCGAGAAACTCGTGCCCGAGGGCATCGAAGGCCGTGTCGCCTACAAGGGCGGCCTGTCGGCGATCATCCATCAGTTGATGGGTGGCCTGCGTTCTTCCATGGGTTACACCGGCAGCGCCGACATCCAGGAAATGCGCACCAAGCCCGAGTTCGTCCGCATCACCGGCGCCGGCATGGCTGAATCCCACGTCCACGACGTGCAGATCACCAAGGAAGCGCCCAACTACCGCGTGGGCTGACCCCCGGTAGTTTGCCTTGCGCCCGGTTGAAGCCGGGCGGCAGGCAGACATTCAATCTAGCGGGGCTGTTCACTACAGCCCCGTGTTGTTTCCGAATACATCTGACGAGAATGAGTCATGGCCCTCGACATTCACGCCCACCGTATCCTGATCCTCGATTTCGGCTCCCAGTACACCCAGCTGATTGCCCGCCGCGTGCGCGAAATCGGCGTGTACTGCGAACTGCACCCGTTCGACATGGACGATGAAGCGATTCGCCAATTCGCCCCGCGCGGCGTCATCCTCGCCGGCGGCCCCGAGTCGGTCCACGAAGCCGACAGCCCGCGCTGCCCGCAGGCGGTGTTCGACCTGGGCGTGCCGGTCTTCGGTATCTGCTACGGCATGCAGACCATGGCCGAGCAATTGGGCGGCAAGGTCGCCGGTTCGGAAATGCGCGAATTCGGCTACGCGCGCGTCGACGTGGTCGGCAAGAGCCGCATCCTCGAAGGCATCGAAGACCACATCGACGCCGATGGCGTGTTCGGCCTGGATGTGTGGATGAGCCACGGCGACAAGGTCACCGAGATCCCCCAGGGTTTCCATGTGCTGGCCAGCACCCCGAGCTGCCCGATCGCGGGCATGTTCGACGACGACCGCAATTACTACGGCGTGCAGTTCCACCCCGAAGTGACCCACACCAAGCAGGGTGAACGCATCCTGTCGCGCTTCATCATCGACATCTGCGGCTGCGAAGCGCTGTGGACCCCGTCGAAGATCGCCGAAGACGCCATCGCCCATGTCCGCGCTCAGGTCGGTACCGACAACGTCCTGCTGGGCCTGTCCGGCGGCGTCGACTCCTCGGTGGTCGCAGCGCTGTTGCACAAGGCCATCGGCGACCAGCTGACCTGCGTCTTCGTCGACAACGGCCTGCTGCGCCTGCACGAAGGCGAGCAGGTCATGGCCATGTTCGCCGAGAACATGGGCGTCAAGGTCATCCGCGCCAACGCCGAGGCTCAGTTCCTCGACAACCTGGCCGGCGAAGCCGACCCGGAGAAGAAGCGCAAGATCATCGGCCGCACCTTCATCGACGTGTTCGATGCCGAGTCCACCAAACTGGACAACATCAAGTACTTGGCCCAAGGCACCATCTACCCCGACGTGATCGAGTCGGCCGGCGCCAAGAGCGGCAAGGCCCACGTGATCAAGTCGCACCACAACGTCGGCGGCCTGCCCGAGGAAATGAACCTCAAGCTGGTCGAGCCACTGCGTGAGCTGTTCAAGGACGAAGTCCGCCGTCTGGGCCTGGAACTGGGCCTGCCGTACGACATGGTCTACCGCCACCCATTCCCCGGCCCAGGCCTGGGCGTACGCATCCTGGGTGAAGTGAAGAAGGAATACGCCGATCTGCTGCGTCGCGCCGACCACATCTTCATCGAAGAGCTGCGCAAGGCCGACTGGTACCACAAGGTCAGCCAGGCTTTCGTCGTGTTCCAGCCGGTCAAATCGGTCGGCGTCGTCGGCGACGGCCGCCGCTACGCCTGGGTCGTCGCCCTGCGCGCCGTGGAAACCATCGACTTCATGACCGCCCGCTGGGCGCACCTGCCCTACGAGCTGCTGGAAACGGTGAGCGGCCGCATCATCAACGAGATCGAAGGGATCTCGCGGGTGACCTACGACGTGTCGAGCAAGCCGCCGGCTACGATTGAGTGGGAATGATGGGGTGGCCGGTATTGCCCGGCACGATCTAGCAAGAAACACTCTGGAGCCCGCGTAATTGCGGGCTTTTGGCTTTTTGGGTCTGGCAAATTCTGGCACCTTTGTGCATCGCCAAGCACCGTGTTTGTGAGGCATGGTACTGGGCATTAACTGAGCCAAATGCCATGCTCGGTTTTCGATACCATGCCGTCTCTGTAGAGGAGCGCATGGTATCAAATCTCACCATTTGCCCGATTTCATGGGGCTTTAGCGTAATTTTTGGTGCGTTTCTGAGCATGGTATTTTCTGAACGGAGTCCGCGAGTCCCATGCTGACCGATACCAAGCTGCGTAATCTCAAATCGAAAGAAAAACTCTACAAGGTGAATGACCGAGACGGGCTTTACGTGGCCGTCACGGCGGCGGGGTCGATCTCCTTTCGCTACAACTACTCCATCAACGGCCGACAAGAGACGATCACTTTTGGTCGCTATGGCATAGGCGGTATCACGCTTGCGGAAGCACGTGAGCTGCTTGGTGAGGCGAAAAAGATGGTTGCGGCAGGCAGGTCGCCTGCCAAGGAGAAAGCCCGTGACAAGGCTCGTAGCAAGGGAGCAGAGACGTTTGATGCTTGGGCAGAGAAATGGCTGCGCGGGTATCAAATGGCCGACTCGACCCGTGACATGCGCCGCTATGTTTACGAGCGTGAGCTAAAGCCGAAGTTTGGCAACCAAAAGCTGGTTGAGATTAACCACGAGGACCTGCGGGCACTGACCGATGCAATCGTGGAACGTGGTGCACCGGCAACTGCGGTGCACTCCCGTGAAATTGTGATGCAGGTCTTCCGATGGGCAATTGAGCGTGGCCAGAAGGTCGAGAACCCCGCCGACCTTGTACGTCCCACAAGCATCGCTAAATTCGAGCCGCGTGATCGTGCCTTAGGCCCTGACGAAATCGCGCTGATGTACCAACACTTGGATCGTATTGGCACCGCCTCATCCGTAAGAGCTGCGGCTAAGCTGCTGTTGCTCACTATGGTGCGCAAAAGTGAACTAACCAACGCCACCTGGGACGAGATCAATTTCAGCGACGCCGTATGGACCATTCCAAAAGAACGGATGAAGCGGCGCAACCCCCATTTAGTGTTCTTATCCAGACAGGCGCTGGATTTTTTTATTGCGTTGAAGACCTTCGCTGGTGGTTCGGATTATGTCCTTCCACCTCGGTACGATTCTGACTTGCCAATGAGCACAGCCACGATCAATCAGGTGCTGACACTGACGTATCGGCTCGCGGAAAATGAAGGGAAGCCACTAAGCAAGTTCGGGCCGCATGATTTGAGGCGGACAGCGAGCATGCTCCTGCACGAAGCGGGGTACAACTCAGATTGGATTGAGAAGTGCCTTGCGCATGAGCAGAAGGGCGTACGGGCCGTTTACAACAAGGCAGAATATCGCGATCAGCGCCGGGCGATGTTGCAGGATTGGGCCGATATGATCGACGGCTGGACGCTTAAAAAAGCGGCCCGTAACGACTGATGCTACACCCCGCATCAAGTGCAGCGGGTCGCGTCAGCTTCGTGAATTACAGTCCACGGCCCACCTCCGGTGGGTTTTTTTCGTCCGTTAAACCTCGGTTTGGCGGACGCACTATTTGTCGAAATCCCCTTTTGGGAAAATCCCATAAAAACAGAGCATGGTCTCTATTTTTCTGTCCTGGAACTTAGCGTTTAACGGACTGTAAGCTTATGATATTTATGAGGAAAATCTATTTTTTATGCTGGAAAGCACCGGCAATGTGGGGCAATAATCAAACCTCGATGCAAAGCATATAGAGGTATTTGGTGTGGCTAAGGAATCAGGAAATAACAGCAAAGTCCTCATCAGCAAGAAGCAATTGCTGGCGATCATCCCGCTATGCGAACGTACGATTTATAACTTTGAGAGAGACGGAAAGTTTCCTCGCCGGATCGCGATCAGCAGTCGTAAAGTTGTATGGGATTTGTCCGAGGTTGAAGCATGGATTGATGCATGTAGGGAGTCCGGCTCCGCACACCGTCCTGGGATGGGGGCATGAGCGATGGCAATTGATCTGCTTGCGGCGTTTGCGAATGAACCGACAGCGCTTGATTTCATTTGGCCTGGATTCTTGGCGGGGACTGTCGGAGCACTCGTAGCTCCCGGCGCTACCGGGAAAAGCTTTTGGGCGTTGGAGGCTGCAATGTCTGTCGCTTGCGGCGCAGCTATCGAGAGCAGAGCGTCAGGCAGTGACCTGATAGCGCTCAGCCCGGCGAAAGCCGGTCGTGTGATCTATCTGGCCGGGGAAGATCCCGAACCAGCATTGGTTAATCGCATTCATGCAGTAGGCAAATATTTAGGGCAAGAAGCGCGCGATACCATTGAAAACAAGCTGAATAGTTGCCAACAGCCAGAATAGGTTAATCGCATAGCTATACAATCGGTGTGACCATTGAGCTGACTGGCTCAGTATTAGGTCTAGAAGTCCATCAACTGAAGTGTCTGGTTGTGCAAGGTTTGTATCGGCCACCGCATTACCAGCAGCGAGCATTCCTCTTAATGCAAGAAGCCAAAAGGGGCTACGGGTCATAGTTAATACCCCTTGGAACCACCACGGATGGTAGGCTGATTTTTAAAAACTAAGTCTGAGTTTTTTTGATTGATGTTTGAATTGCATTCCCGGCTGCTCACGAACACGGTCGTCGTCACTGACGCGGCAACAACCAGGCCAGCACATACCAGAACTATGAGCCACTTTGAAATAGCCATTATTAGTACCCCTTTGAACCGCCACGGATATTAGGTTGCTCCTTGAATTTCTGTTCAGTTGCCTCGCTCATGGCCTTCCGGTCGCCTTGCTGTGCCATATAGTTACTTTGCATATTTATCTGGGTGGCCAAAAGGTCACGCAGTTTTTGAAGTTGCTGAACATTCTGCGAGGCAATTTCGTTGCCCGCCTGTATCGCTTGCATACGACCAGTCGCTGACTGAGAGCGAGCTACCATGGTATCGAGTTTGTTACCTTCAGACTCAAATGTGCTCGTGTTCAGATCTGCCGCTTCAAGCGCTGTTCTGACGTTGTCACGACCTTGCTTTGAGCAGTTCTTATAAACTTCCCGGGTGTGAGGTTTGCTGAGTTCGCCGCACCATTCAGGTAAGACTGAAAGCCGGGAAATTGGTTGTTGAACTGCGAATCCATGTTATCGATCTGGCGGCCAAGAGACTGCGACTTGTTATAGATGCCAACCACATCTCTCAAGTCGGCAGCGATACGGCTAAACACGGAGTTTGGCAAGCCTGCGCCCTGGTCAACCATATTTTGATACTGCTGTACCTGTATTTGTAGTTGTTTGGCAGTGTTTAGAGCTGTGTTGACTTGCTCGGCATATTGGAACATTTGCTGATAAAAAGTTGAGCAGTTTGAACAGTGTATGGCAAAAGCATTTTGCCCCATGAAAGTAAAAATAAGAGCTGTTATAGATAATTTCCTGGCATTTGTCATTTTTGTGTCCTGTGAAATCCTGTCACGATATATGAGCGAGATTGCTTGCAGTAACGAGAAACGTATCGTGTGAACTGCACATATCCAAAGCTAAAACCATCCACATATTCGGTATAAAGCCACGTAAGGGTATGGACGAGTAGTATCTTCGTTTCTAACTCTTTCCTGATCTTGAAGAACTCGGCGCGGCCAGTTCTTCTCTTGACAGGCTTTTGACTATCACTGCGCATCGGGTTTCCTCCTTTCGCTATTGGTTTTAGCACGGACTAAAGCATGAGGGAACACGAAATCACTGGGCATTGAAAATTAATGAAACTTAACGCAATTCTATGCAACTTAGGGAAATTTAAGGCAATCAAGGCAACTCAATGCGAGTGTATGCGAGTGTATGCGAGTGTATGCGAGTGTATGCGAGTGTATGCGAGTGTATGCGAGTGTATGCGAGTGTATGCGAGTGTGCGCGATTTAACGAAATTTAATGCATTTGGTAGATTTTCGGTTTTGGGTCGCATTTAATCGCCTACATTGAGAAGGCAAGATGTGTGTTGTACGGGTACGGGCAAGCCCGGCCCTGCCAATACCTTCCCTTATTCACCTCCGGCTCAACGTATTTGGCTCTGCGAGGCTTACCATCTCTGCCGCTATTTAAAGCATGAAGGACAACGCGGGTAAACAGAGCAAAATTTGACTCTGTCGAGAGCTTGCACGTATATGAGGTTGGGGTGTCTGCCGAAAAACGAGCTGCTATCCATAAGTGCACATATCCGTTGAGATTCACTCTATGCGTGTATGCCTGAGTTTGGATGAATTGCGTTTCAGGTTCGTGGCAGATCTTCGCTGTTGCTGACTCAGCCAATATAATTTGTGACATCGAATAAAGCGCCGCATTTTAAAGTTCTGGTTAGTCGAGGTCATGGGCAAGCAGATAACTAATGGGCATGAGCAATGATGACAAGCTTTCGAGGTTTGCGAGCGAGGTTTTTGGATTTCGTCAGTCGGATTGTTCACAAGCGCAATAACTACAGCTCAGTTCGGCTGTTGTGGACTCTTTTAGTGGCTTATTCAAAAGTTGCGTCTTGGGCTAATACTAGGTAGCTAGCCTTTCAGTTCAATATGGCTTGGCGTGCTACGATTATGCTTGTCTATTATGAGTGATTTAGGCTAGGCTTTCATCTATCCAATGGTTAAACCCATCAATACCGAGTAAAAATAATGGAGTATGATTTTTCGAGACTGTCAACACGTTCCTTTGAGCAATTAATCCAAGCGATCGCATTGGAATCAATTGGCCCCGGGGTGAGCATATTTGGAGATGGACCTGATGGCGCGCGCGAAGCTACTTTCGAAGGTACAGTTTCGTTTCCGAGCCTATCGGAACCTTGGGGCGGTTACGGTGTGGTACAGGCGAAATTTCGACAAAAACCCGGTATAAGAGATTCTGAATGGGCACTAACGGAACTGAAAGCGGACCTTGATAAATTCTTGGACGTAAACCGAAATTTAAGAAAGCCTGAATATTACATTTTTGCGACTAACGTAATTTTAACGCCAGTCGCTGAGATCGGTGGAAAAGATAAGGTTAACGCTCTTCTGAGCTCTTATAAAAAGAAAATAGGTATTAAAGATTTTCGCATTTGGGATCGGGATCAATTAAATGCGTATCTTGATTTATATGAAAATATTCGAACTTCGTATGCCGCTTGGGTCACGTCAGGTGATGTGCTTACGGCAGTCCTGAAGAATATGGGTGCAGTTCGTCCGGACTTTAGAAGTGTCATGATGAACTTTGTGCGCAAAGAGCTAACCTCTGAGCAGTACGTGAATTTAGGCCAAGCAGGTAGTAGTACCGATGATAAAATTCCATTGGCTTGTGTTTTTGTGGATGTTCCAATAAGCGGTAATTGGGTTCCTTCGCCGAGCGAAAGGATAACGTTTAGTAATCAAGTGGGTGAACGATATACTGCTGAAGAAGAACAAGAAGAGCACGAAAATTACGAAGATTACGAACACCGAGAAGAAAATGACTTCAGCGCTGTGAAGAATTTATTGCATATATCAAGCCAGCGTCTTGATTCGGCTTCACAGATGTCACGTGAGATTAAAGACGAAACATATATTTCGCAAATACCTGGTAGAGTAGTTTTCATAGGAGGGCCAGGGCAGGGAAAAAGTACATTGACACAGTTCTTCTGTCAAATGCATCGTGCTTCGCTATTGTTTCAGGACAATGCGAATATCATTACCCCTGAGGTCACTACTGCTTACGAGTTGATTCTTGAGCAGTGTGGTGTGGAGGGAATAAGTCCTCCGAAAATCCCAAGATTTCCCGTGAAAATCGAACTGAATCGATTCGCTTCTGCTTTAGCCAAAGGGCAGACAACTTCGCTACTAAGTTATATTTTAGCGATGATTAAGCGCCGGTGTGATAGAGAAATCGCTGCTGATGACTTAAGAGCCTGGTTGAGAGCTTACCCATGGTTGTTAGCGCTTGACGGACTCGATGAAGTCCCTGCTTCTTCAAATAGGGCTGAGGTTCTCCAAAAAGTCGATGATTTTCTGATCGATGCGCAAGAGTGTAATGCAGACTTAATGATTGTGGCCACGAGTCGCCCTCAAGGATATAATGACGATTTTGCTGAAAAGTATTACTGTCATCTTACTTTATCCCCTTTGACATCGATGAATGCGTTGCATTACGCGGAACGCTTAATTACACGTCGATGGGGTGCAGATCACGACAAAGTCACATTGTTTTTGCAGCGCATTGGGCGAGCTAGTGAAGAAGACTCGACCGTCAGACTGATGCGAAGTCCTCTGCAAGTAACAATAATGACGTTGCTTGTCGAAAGCTTGGGGGAACCTCCAAAAGAACGCTGGAGGCTGTTTAATGAGTATTATCAAGTAATTAATCGCAGAGAAAAAGAGCGCGATATACCCGCAGCAAAATTGCTTAACACATATCAGGCTGATATAGATGTAATTCACCAGGAGGTAGGAAAGGTATTACAAATAAAGTCGGAAGTTAGTGGTAGTACTGATGCTCTTCTTACAACTGATCAATTTTCTCTAATAATAGATTCAAGGCTTGAGTCAGAAGGTCACTCAGATACAGAGCGCTACAGATTAAGGCAGGAAATTCTTAGTGCTGCGCTGGAGCGGCTTGTTTTCTTAGTAGCGCCGCAGGAGGGGCGAGTGGGATTCGAGATTCGATCATTGCAAGAATTCATGGCTGCACAAGCGTTGATGAATGGTCGAGACGAAGACGTTGTTTCCAGGCTCAAGTCTATTGCGCATGCGTCACATTGGCGAAATGTTTTTCTATTCGCGGCTGGTCGATGCTTCTATGAAAGACAACATCTTAGGGATAGGATCCTCAGTTTATGCATGGATCTGAATGAAGATATAGGATCGCCAGAGAGAAGCAGATTGCCGAGCACGGTCTTGGCAGGAAGTCAATTAGCTATAGATATCCTTGAAGACGGCGCTATTTCAAATCAACCTGCTCAAAGAAGATTTTTTCTTCGGCTGGCTATGAGGGTGCTTGAGCTACCACCCAGTGAAAGTCACATGCGGTTGGCTGCACTTTACGACCCCGCTGTTCTGGATGTATATAAAGAGCATCTTCTTCATCTACTACACGATTCGTCGTTGTTGAGGTTTTACGGTGCTTGGCACGTTATTTTGATCTTAGTCGCTAAGAAAGTGTCTTGGGCTTGTGCTGCCGCAGATCAGCATTGGCCTTGGGACTCTGAAACTGCGATGAGCATAATTCGCTCCTCGCGCAAGCTGCCAAGTAGCGAGTTCTTACTCGAAAAAGCATGTCAGGCTTTTGTGCAAAGCCCCCCAGTTAAAGCTAGTAAAGCAGATATCATATCTATTCGGCGAATTGCAAGTAAGTCTGATGTTAAAGTATTGGGCTGGATGTCTTATTTAATTGATGTTGGCGAGCATAGAGCAGATAGGCCGGAGATTTTAATCGAGGGTGTTTCAAAAAGTTTTCGATTAAATTTGGACAGAGGAAGGCTTGAAAAGCCAGTGATGCCAGATGTTGATGGGATTCACCCGTTGTGGGAGTGGCTATTCAAAGCTTTTAATTTGGGGGAAGGGGCGACGGGTGGTGATCTATCTAAGCTATTCGATGATTTGAGTTCGATTAGCAACTGCTTCACTCCAGATATTCTTGGAGATTGGGCGTGGCATTTACCTTGGCCCGTTATGACGTGTATCAGGCAACTGACCAATGATAGGGATTTGGCGTTCTACGCGAGGCAGGCAGAAATTGGTGCTTTGGGCTCTGATGCACTGTGGGAAAGTGCTAGAGAACGTTGGTTCGAAGTAGGGGTGACCTTAGCTGATCTGAATTACATTCCTGGCAATGATCTACCCTTCGATGCAAATATTAATGTAATCGGTTTCCCTTTGAGGTGTGCTGGGGCCTCTATTTTTAGTTCAAAAGATAGAGTTAATTCTGGTCTTTTTGAATTAATTGGTAAGATTGAAAGGTCTTCTGTTAGGTCGGAATTGGCTGGAAAATATCTATTTTCGTTAAGTTGTGCTGGTGCTTCTAGGTTAGAGTTCGGGTCTCGCGAGTTAGAGGAACTTCCAAATATCTTGTCGTTAGTTCAGGATAATTGGGTTCATATCTCGTTCTTGAAAGCCCTGCCGTCCGAGTATTGGGAATTCCCACAGTTCCAGTCGGTAATCAACTTTATGAAAGGTAAACGGTACTTTTCTGCGGATGAGGTTGATGATGAATTTGGTATTAAAGTAGAGCGGCTCTTATATTCGAATAAGTCTAGTGCGGAACTTTTGAAGTTGTTGTATGTTTGTTGTGAAAGGGGGTTTAATCCTACCTCAATGTCTGAGTGGGTTGCGCCGGAAAAATTTGAGTCATTGGCCTGTAAAGGTCACGCTGCTTTGATATGCTTATCCAGAGGGCGTGTGAGTGCGGCAATGGTTGGAGAAACCGCTATGAACATATTAAACGGTGATAATCACCTTTCGCCGCAATACAAGAAGAGCTTGGTCCAGTCGGCACTGAAGTTTATTGCTCCGGCAAGTTTAAGTGATGAGGTAGGCGCGGCTTTATTGATTAACCTTCAAGATGGCTTGGACATACATCACCTGTCATTAAAGTCGATGGTTTTTGACTCGATGCAAGAACTACAAAGAAGTCATCTAAGTACGCCATTTTTGTGCTGATAAAACTGACACTTTTAGATTTTAATGTCAAGCCGCGTTTACACCGAGGGGCGCGGTTTTCCCTTAACGAGTGTTTGATCATTTGTCATTACGGCATACTGATTGTTTCTGAGTCTTTAGTTTTAGGTGATGTGCACGGGGCTGTAAGGTTTTCAGATGAGTTAATTGCCACGTTTATTTTGTGTCGTGGGTAGGTAAGCAGGCAAGGAATAATTCGATTCAAGTCAATGACTGTACGCTGTGTTGCTTATTTTCTCATCGTCTAACCAGTGATTGATCGTCACAAATAAAAGTGATCGTTTTGTACCAATAAAAGATCGTTCAAGTCCGTACAACTCATCAGCTATTATTCATTCGGTGGCGGATAACGAAAATAGAAAGTAAACCGAAGTTGCGGTGTTCTTGGACGTGTAGCGCGGACTTGTAGCTTCGACTAAAGGAACGGGAGTGGCACCAGATGAAAAGACCGTCCGCACAGCGAGGCATTAGGTTAGCAGTTTCATGCCTATCAGAGCGGATGGATTTGTATCGACCTAAGTAGGCTATCCTTGAGGCTGAGGGCATCTGCAACTAGGAGTGAGTGATGAAAGACCGTAGTCATAGTGAGGTAATGGCAGAGCTTTTTCGGGCCGATCCGTCCTATGCGGCGAAGCTGCAGGCCGAGGTTGCTCGTGATGGTAATGCGGATGAGATGGCTACCCTAAATAGGCAGCTATTGGCAGCAATTTCCACGAGAGAGACTAATCTGACTTCTCAATGATTTTACCGCTCATGGCATTTTTCATGGTTTTTAGATCAAGAGAATCTATAAGATACTGTTTTTTGAAGGTTTATTTTATAAATTGATGATGGAGTGGGATGATGGGGTGGCCGGTATTATCCGGTAGCCGCCAGCGACACCTGCCCTGAAGCCCGCTTAATTACGGGCTTATGGCTTTTTGGGTCTGGCATTTTCTCGGCACTCCCACACGGTTCTTCTTGCGCTGCAGTCACCGCCGCCGAGGTTGTCAGAAAAAAGAAATGCCATCAGTTGTCGCATTGCTTGCAAATTGCTAATGTGCAAGCAAGCGCAGCAACCAAGGAGTATGCAAGATGCCATCCGTTACCGTTCGAAATGTTTCTGATGAGGTACATCGTGCTATCCGTGTGCGGGCCGCTCAACATGGCCGCAGCATCGAAGCCGAGATGCGTGAAATTCTCGAGTCTGCCGTAAAGCCGGAACGTCGGATTAAGCTCGGCTCGCTGCTGGCCCAGACCGGCCGCAAGGTCAAGTTGACGGATGAAGAGTTTGCTAGCTTCGAAAGCGCACGCGATAAAGCCCCCGCCCGCGCGGTGAGCTTTGAATGATCCTGCTCGATACGAATGTGATTTCCGAGCCTCTACGTCATTCGCCTGAGGCGTGCGTCATTCGGTGGATCGATGAGCAGGCATTGGAAACCCTTTACCTGTCCGCCATGACCGTGGCTGAGCTACGTGCAGGTATAGCGTTGATGCCGGTTGGGCGACGTCGTTCGACGCTGCACGAAAGTCTAGAAAAGCAGGTGCTGCCCATGTTCGTCGGACGCGTTCTAGCTTTTGATCTGGCCTGTACACAGGCTTACGCCGAAGTGCTGAGCAAGGCGCGCAAATCCGGTAGTGGGATTGAGGCTGCCGATGCGTGCATCGCTGCGGTCGCCCTTGCCAATGGATTCATCGTCGCCACGCGCGATACACACCCGTTCCGGGCCGCCGGCCTGACGGTCATCGATCCTTGGGAGCTGTAGACCGAGTCCTGCTCTGATGCCACGAAATGACCGGTAAAGCTTGCGGGCCAATGTCGATAACAACGCGCTTCACTTCAACACATGCCCCGCAATCAACCGCGAAATTTCCACCATCGCGGTCCTCCCCGTGAACTCGAAACGCACCTTCCCCAGCGCCGAAAAGTACACTTCCAACTCTGAATCCAGATCGAACGTGCCCGAGGTTTCGATCGAGTACGCGACGATATTCTTGTAGGGCAGGGAGGTGAAATCCTTCTTGCTGCCGGTTAGGCCCTGCACGTTCACTGCAATGATGCGCTTGTTGGTGAACACTACGCCGTCGCGCATCGACTTGTAGGAATCGACCACGTGCTCGTCATCGAGCAGCAGGGCCGTGACGCGCTCGCTGTATTCGGTGTTTTGCTTGAGCTTGAAGAAGCCTTTGTTGTTGAAGTCGATCATTGCTTGAGGTCCTGCGAGAGTAAGGGTCGGATCGGGGGAGTCTACCTCGACAGCAGGGCAAGCAAGCATGCCGAAGGCAGGTTCGGGCGCGTTGTATATAAAGCCAAATATGTAGCCCGATGGCGGCTGGGGCGATGGCCATACTCAAAGGCCTTTATGAACCGACGTCTTTGACATGACCCCAGCAAATTCTGACATGCAGCTGCGAGACACCCTCGCAGGCTTCGCACGACAACTCTCCCATCAGTTACCCGACCTCCACCAAATGGCCGTCGAGGCCGCGACCCAACTGCTCACCCCAATGGGCATCACCGCCCACCCCGACACCTTCTACTGGCATCGCTTCGACAACGCTCAATCCAGCCACCGCTCGTTCAGTGGCTACGCGCACATGGGGCCGCCGAGCGAGTCGCTGACCTTCACGGAGCTGGTGATGCGGCGGTTTCGCGCAGGCGATCAGGACAATGCCGACCTGTTGCATGTCATGGGCGGGTTCTACACGGGCGATGCGAAGACCCTGTGGTTCGATGAGCGCAACGAGGTGCGGCTGGAGCCGGACAAGGTGTTGAACGCGCTGTGGAAAATCAATTTTGCCGCGTCTTACCACAAGGTGCTGACGCAATTCTGGGCCGACAATGAGCAAGGCGTGCCGACGCTGATACGGATCAATTGTTTGAGCGCCGCCATCGAAGCATGCCAGGCCGGTCGCATGACCCGTCCGCAGGCGCAGTCGGTGTTCGATGGCCTGGGGTGTGCCAATGCCATGGCACCCACGCTGGCCGATCTGGACGGTGTTCGTTCGCCGCTCAACGGCGTGACGGTCAGTGCGCTGCTGATTGCCGGTCATGCCTTCCCCAGCGTGTTGTGTTTCAACACGCAAGCGGGCGAGCGGTTGCTGTATCTGGCGGGCCGCGATACCGCGTTTCAGGTGTGTGCCGATCAGAAGGCGATGCATGCATGGTTGTATCAACAGGTGCAGGCGGTGCGGAGCCGCGAGCGTCTGCTTGATCACGGCATGCTGTTGGAGCCTGCGGCCGTGTTGTCGCGCGCAGGCAGTTTCGCGCTGCTGGCGAAGAAGCCGCTGGCGCTGTTCGCGGCGAAGGTGTCCTCGCCGCCCATCGCGATCGATGCCGCGCACTGGCTGCAAGCGCAAACCCGTACGCAGATGGAGGCCGAGGCCCGCTTGCAGCTGCACAGCAACAGCGAGCTGCGCAAACAACTGTGGATCGGTTATCTCGGCGCCGGCGCGCACCTGTTCGGCCCGGCGGCCATGGTCAATTGGCCCATCGCATTGATCGTGGTCCTGGCCAGCGCCGGCCGGTTTGCGCTGAACGTGGAGCGTGCGGTAAACGCCGCAGAAGCCGCCGACCGGCGCTCTGCACTGTACGCATCGATCGCCAGCGGCATCGAGCTGCTGTTGAACATGACATTGCTGATTCCCCAGCAGGTACCGGAAATCGGCGACCTGCAGCCGTTGCAAGCGCCTGCACACCTTTCCGAGCAAACTGCGCTGCTGCCCGATACTCAAGGATTGCTGGACGTGGCAGGCCAGCCGACGATCCGTTTGCGGGGCAAGCTGTATCGCGTGCGTTACGACACCAACCTGCGCTGCTGGTTGATCGTCGATCCACAACGTCCCTTTGCCTTCACGGGCAATTACCCGGTGCGTTTCAACGAGCAGTTGGAATGGGAGCTGGTGTCGCCCGCTTGTCTACGTGGCGGCGGTGGCTGTCTGAGCGTATCGCGCGAAGTGGAGCTCGAGCCGCCACCGGTGAGTTACGTGCAGTTCGAACGCTCGGCGAGCCGCTACGAGGTACCGCTGGTGGCCCGTGCTGCCACGCGCGAGCTGTTGAGCGACCAGTTCCGCAGGATGCTTTCAGGTGACTATTACGACCCCTATACACCGCTCAATCCGGTGCTCGACAGCCTCAACACCTTGCGTGCGCAACTGATCGAAGATGCCAATGCGTTCATCGCCCAATGGCGCTCGCCTGGCAGATCGCCGTTGCGCGTGCCCGATCCAGGGTTGCCGCCCTATCTTGCCGTGCGCCGCTTGCTGGATGAGTCCAGGGCGCTGGTTATCGGTGAGTCCCATCAGGCCATCGCCAGCAAGCGCTTTCTGATCGAGAACATGCCGGCGCTGGCCAGGGATGGCGTCGAGACCCTGTACATGGAGCACTTGATGACCGACCTGCATCAGGCCGAGCTGGATCAGATCGCCAGCGATGGCCGCCTGCCCAGCCAGTTGCAGGATTACCTGCGCGACCAGGACCTGGGTCATCACACCGATCCTGCCCGCCGCTACAACTACACCACCTTGGTGCAGGCGGCGCGCCGTGAGGGCATCCAGGTGCGGGCCTTGGACTGCGCGGCCAGCTATCGACTCGACGGCATGGACGACCTCTACAACGTCGGGGAGACCTTGCGCCACAGGGTGTTCAGCTACCACGCCAGCCGTGTGATCGCGGCGCGTGGTGTGTTGCCAGGCAGTGGCAAATGGATCGCGCTGGTGGGTGATACCCATGCTTCCAGCTACAAAGGCGTGCCCGGCCTTGCACAATTGCAGGATGTCACGGCGCTGCGCATCGTCGATGCCGGGGCCGGCCAGCAAACCAATATCACCCTGGACCCCGGCGAGTATTACCTGCCATCCATGGGGCATCCCGACGGCGTGGTCAAAGCTGATTGGCGCCTGGCATTGAAAGTGCGCGAGGCGCCGTTCAAGTATCTGGACCCGTCGCTGGCGCCCCCGGGAGTCACAAGGCCCTGACGCGCCAGAACGCGGTTTGTCGGGCACTACGCGGTGAGGCCGGACGCGGCTCGCGCCGCTGCTACAGATCGTGGCGCAGGCGGTTTGTCTGGTGTTGCGCGATGAAGCTGGAGGCATACCGCGGCCCTGTAGCAGCGGCGCAAGCCGCGTCGGCGGTGCATGCGGTGTGCCTGGCACTACGCGGTGAGGCCCAACGCGGATCGCGGTGCCAGCCGCATTCGGGGTTGCAGGAACCCAACCGCACGGCAGTTCAAGTCTTAATCTTTCTCAATTGCAGGTGTATCGTGTCGGCCTTTCGCGTTCATTGAACAGGTGCCGTCTTCATGTCTTTCTCTCGTCGACGATTCCTCGGTGGCCTGGCGGGCGTGGTGGCGGTCGGTGTGGGCGCTGGCGGCGCTGCGCGCTACTGGTTAGGAACGCCGGTCGACCAGGCCGGTGTCGACTACCAACTGATTGCAGCACCACTCGACGTCGAGTTGGTGGCTGGCCATCAGACACCTGCCTGGGCCTTCGGTGGCTCGGCGCCTGGCCAGGAACTGCGTGTGCGCCAGGGCGAATGGCTGCGTGTGCGCTTCATCAACCAGTTGCCGGTAGAGACGACCATTCACTGGCACGGCATCCGCCTGCCGCTGGACATGGACGGCGTGCCCTACGTGTCACAGTTGCCGGTCAAGCCCGGTGAATACTTCGATTACCGCTTTCGCGTGCCCGACGCCGGCAGCTACTGGTACCACCCCCATGTCGCCAGCAGCGAGGAACTGGGCCGTGGCCTGGTCGGCCCGTTGATCGTCGAGGAGCGCGAGCCGACCGGTTTCGCTCATGAAGCAGTGCTCAACCTGAAGAACTGGCACGTGGACGAGGAGGGCGCGTTCCTACCTTTCAGCATCCCGCGCGAAGCCGCGCGCAACGGCACACTGGGGCGGCTCTCGACGATCAACGGTGTGCATCGAGCGACCATCAACCTGCCGGCCGGGCAGATCGTCCGCGTGCGTATCCTGAACCTGGACAACACCGCCACCTACCGCCTGAATTTCCGTGGCGATGCCGAGATGCGCCTGTATGCGCTGGACGGCAACCCGATCGAGCCGCGTGCGTTCGGCAAGGATTACTGGATGGGCCCCGGCATGCGCGTCTGCCTTGCAGTGAAGATGCCGCCAGCCGGTGAAGAGATCGCCATCCGCGACGGCCCGGTGCGCCTGGGCACGCTGCGCTCGGTGCCCGCCGAGGCGGCAGCGACCGATTGGCCGCCGGCGTTGCCTGCCAACCCGATTGCCGAGCCGGACTTGGCCAATGCCGAGAAGCTTAATTTCAACTTCGAGTGGGTGGGCGAGGTCTCCGACACCACCGAGGGCAAGCCACCCAGTCTGTGGCAAATCAACGGCATTGCCTGGGACATCACCGACAAAACCTGCGCCGACCGGCCCATCGCCAAGCTGCAACTCGGAAAAAGCTACGTACTGGAGCTCAAGAACATGACTCAGTACCAGCACCCGATTCACCTGCACGGCATGAGTTTCAAGGTAATCGCTTCCAATCGGCGCAAGATCGTTCCCTATTTCACCGACACGTTCCTGTTGGGCAAGAACGAACGTGCCCAGGTGGCGCTGGTCGCGGATAATCCGGGTATCTGGATGTTCCATTGCCATGTGATCGACCACATGGAAACCGGACTCATGGCCGCGATAGAGGTTGCTTGAACAGTGAAGTACGCACAGATCATCGATCGCAGCCGCGATGAGTTTTTCATGAACGAAGCCTTGGCTTTGGCGGCTCAGGGCGCGGCGCTGGGCGAAGTGCCGGTGGGCGCGGTGCTGGTGCAGCAGGGTGAGATCGTCGGGCGCGGATTCAATCGCCCGATCAGCGGCCATGACCCCAGCGCCCATGCCGAAATGGTGGCGATCCGCAATGCGGCGCAGGCGGTGCAGAACTATCGGCTGCCAGGCAGCACCCTTTACGTCACCCTGGAGCCTTGCAGCATGTGTGCAGGGCTTATCGTGCATTCGCGCATCGGGCGGGTGGTGTTCGGTGCGTTGGAACCCAAGGCGGGCGTCGTGCAGAGCCAGGGACAGTTCTTCAGTCAGGGCTTTCTGAACCACCGGCTGGTGGTGGAGGGGGGCGTGTTGGCCGAAGAGTGCGGGGCTATCCTGAGCGAGTTTTTCAAGGCGCGCCGGGCGAAGGGTTGAGGTTGAAGGAAGGGGAGTGCTGCCGAGGGCCTTTTCGCGGGCAGAGCCCGCTCCCACAAGAGCACGCGCGTGTGCTTTTAGAGGGGCGGCGTCTGCTGTGTGGGCTTTGACTGGTCGACGCCGGGCACGTGCAGATTGCCATCAGCGACCTGGCTGCCTTCGAGCTGCGGCTGAGTCACCCAGGTGAGAATGTCGTAGTAGCGGCGGATGTTGGCCACGAAGTGCACCGGCTCGCCACCGCGGGCATAGCCGTAGCGGGTCTTGCTGTACCACTTCTTCTGCGCCAGGCGCGGCAGCATCTTCTTCACGTCCAGCCACTTGTTCGGGTTCAGCCCTTCGTTTTCGGCCAGCTTGCGCGCATCGTCCAGGTGGCCACTGCCCACGTTGTAGGCAGCCAATGCGAACCAGGTCCGGTCAGGCTCCTCGATGCTGGCGTCGAGCTGATCCTTGACGTAGGCGAAGTATTTGGCACCGCCGTTGATGCTCTGCTTGGGGTCCAGGCGATTGCTTACGCCCATGGCCTGGGCAGTGTTCTGGGTCAGCATCATCAGGCCACGCACCCCGGTCTTGGAGGTCACGCTGGCCTGCCACATGGACTCCTGATAGCCGATCGCTGCCAGCAGCCGCCAATCGACCTTTTCCTGCTTGGCGGAAGCCTGGAAGGTTTTCTCGAACTTGGGCAGACGCTGTTGCAAGTGCTGGGCGAAGGTGTAGGCGCCCACATAGCCGAGAACATCGACATGACCGTAGTAGCGATCCTTGAGCCGCTGCAGGGTGCCGTTGGCCTTGACCTTGTCGATGAAGCCGTTGACCTCGTCGAGCAGGCTGTTGTCTTCGCCGGCGGCCACGGCCCAGCGCTGATCGCGGCCATCGCCCAGGTCGAAGGCGACCCGCACGTTAGGGAAGTACACCTGGTTCATGGCCACTTCGTTGGAGTCGACCAGGGTCAGGTCGATCTGCCCTTCGTCGACCATGCGCAGCAGGTCCACGACCTCCACCGCATCGGACTCCTCGTACTCGATCGCCGGGTACTGCAGCTTCAGCTTGGCCAGTTGCTCGGCATGGCTGCTGCCCTTGAGCACCATGATCTTCTTGCCCACCAGCTCGGCGGCATCGGTGGGGCGGTTTTGGCCATTGCGATAGATGACCTGCGGCGTGACTTCCAGGTAGGGGTGGGAAAAGCGCGCCTGTTTTTCCCGCACTTCGCTGGTGACCAGGCCGGCAGCCGCCAGGACAGGCCCCTTGGGCTGACTCAGACCGGCGAAGATATCGTCGAGGTTGTCGGCGGTTTCGATTTTCAGCTCGACGCCCAGGTCGTCCGCGAAACGCTTGACCAACTCGTATTCGAAGCCGGTTTCGCCGTTGCGATCCTGGAAGTAGGTGGCCGGGCTGTTGCGGGTTATGACGCGCAGCACGCCGTCCTCCTTGACTCGCTCGAGCGTGCTGGGTTTATCAACACAGCCACTGAGCAGCAGGAGAAGTCCGGTTGCGAAGAGCCATTTGGCGCAGCGCGAGCGTAAGACGGTCTGGGTGAGCATGGGTGCAGTATACGCAAACGGCCGCTTGAGCCATATCTCGACAGTATGTAAGGGAGTCTGCTAGCGCTGTCAGGCCGGCTGCAGTGCCCGGCGTGCGGGATCTGACGAACGAATGCGGTGATTTCCATCCGTCGGGTGCCGAGCGCAACGGTTTAGGCTAGAATGCACGGCCTCCAAGCACACCCCCTTTCGAGGCTGTCCCGACGATGTTGATCCTGCGCGGCGCTCCTGCCCTTTCTGCCTTTCGCCACGGTAAATTACTCGAGCAACTGAGCCAGAAGGTCCCCGCTGTTACTGGCCTGTATGCTGAATTCGCCCACTTCGCCGAAGTCGACGGTGAACTGGCCAGCGACGACCAGCAAGTCCTTGCCCGTCTGCTCAAATACGGCCCCAGCGTTCCGGTTCAGGAGCCCACCGGGCGGCTGTTCCTGGTGCTGCCGCGTTTCGGCACCATCTCGCCATGGTCGAGCAAGGCCAGCGATATCGCCCACAACTGCGGCCTGACCCAGGTTCAGCGTCTGGAACGCGGGATTGCCTTTTATGTGTCTGGTGATTTCAGCGAGGCTGACGCCGAGCTGATCGGCGCCGTCCTGCACGACCGCATGACCCAGGTCGTGCTGGCCCGTCTGGAAGATGCCAGCGGCCTGTTCCGCCACGCCGAACCCAAGCCACTCACCGCGGTGGACATTCTGGGCGGCGGTCGTGCTGCCCTGGAAAAAGCCAACGTCGACCTGGGCCTGGCTTTGGCCGAAGACGAGATCGACTACCTGGTCAGCAGCTTCCAGGGGCTTGGACGCAACCCGCACGACATCGAACTGATGATGTTCGCCCAGGCCAACTCCGAGCACTGCCGCCACAAGATCTTCAACGCCAGTTGGGACATCGACGGTCAGAGCCAGGAAAAAAGCCTGTTCGGCATGATCAAGAACACCTACCAGATGCACAGCGAAGGCGTGCTCTCGGCGTACAAGGACAACGCCTCGGTCATCGTCGGCAGCGTGGCCGGGCGTTTCTTCCCGAACCCTGAAACCCGCCAGTACGGCGCGGTGCAGGAGCCAGTGCACATCCTGATGAAGGTGGAAACCCACAACCACCCTACGGCGATCGCGCCGTTTCCAGGCGCCTCTACCGGCTCCGGTGGCGAGATCCGCGACGAAGGTGCAACCGGCCGCGGCGCCAAGCCCAAGGCGGGCCTGACCGGTTTCACCGTGTCCAACCTGAACATTCCGGGCTTCGAGCAGCCGTGGGAAAAACCCTACGGCAAGCCCGAGCGCATCGTCACTGCGCTGGACATCATGATCGACGGTCCCCTGGGCGGCGCGGCGTTCAACAACGAGTTCGGTCGCCCGGCCCTGACCGGCTACTTCCGCACTTTCGAACAAAGCATCAACACGCCGCACGGTGAAGAAGTGCGCGGCTACCACAAGCCGATCATGCTCGCCGGCGGCATGGGCAACATCCGCGAAGAACACGTGCAGAAAGGCGAGATCACCGTCGGCTCCAAGCTGATCGTTCTTGGTGGCCCGGCCATGCTCATCGGCCTGGGCGGCGGCGCCGCATCCTCCATGGCCACCGGCACCAGCTCGGCCGACCTGGACTTCGCGTCGGTACAGCGCGAAAACCCGGAAATGGAGCGTCGCTGCCAGGAAGTCATCGACCGTTGCTGGCAGTTGGGTGACAAGAACCCCATCAGCTTCATCCACGACGTGGGTGCGGGCGGCTTGTCCAACGCCTTCCCCGAACTGGTCAACGACGGTGGCCGTGGCGGCCGCTTCGAGCTGCGCAACGTGCCCAATGACGAGCCGGGCATGGCCCCGCTGGAAATCTGGAGCAACGAGTCCCAGGAACGCTACGTGCTGGCCGTCGACGCTGCAGACTTCGAGCGTTTCCAGGCCATCTGCGAACGCGAGCGCTGCCCGTTCGCCGTGGTTGGCGAGGCCACCGCCGAGCCGCAATTGACCGTCACCGACAGCCACTTCGGCAACAACCCGGTCGACATGCCACTCGAGGTGCTGCTGGGCAAGGCCCCGCGCATGCACCGCAGTGCCGTGCGCGAGCAGGAGCTGGGCGACGACTTCGATCCGGCCCAGCTGGACCTGGCCGATTCCATCGAGCGCGTGCTGCATCACCCGGCCGTGGCCAGCAAGAGCTTCCTGATCACCATTGGCGACCGCACCATCACCGGCCTGGTGGCACGCGACCAGATGGTCGGCCCCTGGCAGGTGCCGGTGGCCGACGTCGCCGTCACCGCCACCAGCTTCGACGTCTACAGCGGCGAAGCCATGGCCATGGGCGAGCGCACGCCGCTGGCGTTGCTCGACGCCCCGGCCTCGGCACGCATGGCGGTCGGCGAAACCCTGACCAACATCGCCGCGTCGAGCATCGCGAAAATCTCCGACATCAAGCTGTCGGCCAACTGGATGTCCGCGGCTGGCCATCCAGGTGAAGACGCGCGTCTGTACGATGCCGTGCAAGCGGTCGGCATGCAGCTGTGTCCGGCGCTGGGCATCACCATTCCGGTCGGCAAGGACTCCATGTCCATGAAGACCAAGTGGAGCGAGGAGGGCACCGACAAGAGCGTGACCTCGCCGATGTCGCTGATCATCACCGGCTTCGCCCCCGTGGTCGACATTCGCAAGACCCTGACCCCGCAGCTGCGCATGGACAAGGGCGAAACCGACCTGATCCTCATCGACCTGGGCCGTGGCCAGAACCGCATGGGCGCTTCGATCCTGGCTCAGGCACACGGCAAGTTGGCCAACCGCGCGCCGGACGTCGACGACGCCGAGGACCTCAAGGCGTTCTTCGCCGTGATCCAGGGCCTCAACGCCGACGGTCACCTGCTGGCCTACCATGACCGTTCCGACGGCGGCTTGCTGACCAGCGTGGTGGAAATGGCCTTTGCCGGTCATTGCGGGCTCAACCTGCAACTGGCCACCGTTGCGCATAACCGCGAGGAAGTAGGCGCGGTCCTGTTCAATGAAGAGCTGGGCGCCGTGATTCAGGTCCGTCAGGACGCCACGCCGATGATCCTGGCGCAGTTCAGCGCCGCGGGCCTGGGCAACGACTGCGTGGCAGTGATCGGCCAGCCGATCAACAACGGTGCGGTGAACATCCGCTACCACGACGACGTCTTGTTCAGCGGCGAGCGCCGTCTGCTGCAACGCCAGTGGGCCGAGACCAGCTATCAGATCCAGCGCCTGCGCGACAACGCCGTCGGCGCCGATCAGGAATTCGACGCGCTGCTCGAAGAAGACAACCCAGGCCTGAGCTTCAACCTCAGCTTCGACGTCAACGAAGACATCGCCGCGCCGTACATCAAGAAGAACGTCCGTCCACAGGTGGCCGTGCTGCGCGAGCAGGGTGTCAACGGTCAGGTCGAGATGGCCGCGGCCTTCGACCGCGCCGGCTTCAACGCCATCGACGTGCACATGAGCGATATCCTCGCCGGACGTGTCGACCTCAACGAGTTCAAGGGCCTGGTCGCCTGCGGCGGCTTCTCCTACGGTGACGTGCTGGGTGCAGGCGAGGGCTGGGCCAAGTCGGCTCTGTTCAACGCTCGCGCCCGCGATGCGTTCCAGCAGTACTTCGAGCGCAGCGATAGCTTCACCCTTGGCGTGTGCAACGGTTGCCAGATGATGTCCAACCTGCACGAGCTGATTCCGGGCAGCGAGTTCTGGCCGCACTTCGTGCGCAACCGTTCCGAGCAGTTCGAGGCACGGGTTGCCATGGTCCAGGTGCAGGAATCCAATTCGATCTTCCTGCAGGGCATGGCCGGTTCGCGTATGCCGATCGCCATCGCCCACGGTGAAGGTCATGCCGAGTTCGCTAGCGCCGATGCGCTGGTCGAAGCCGATGTGTCGGGCTGCGTGGCCCTGCGCTTCGTCGACAACCATGGCAAGGTCACCGAGCAGTATCCGGCCAACCCGAACGGCTCGCCGCGCGGGATCACCGGATTGACCAGCCGCGATGGCCGCGTGACGATCATGATGCCGCACCCGGAGCGGGTGTTCCGCGCCGTGCAGAACTCCTGGAAACCCGAGGAATGGAATGAGGACGGCGCCTGGATGCGCATGTTCCGCAACGCCCGCGTCTGGGTGAACTAAGCGGTGTTCAAACTGGCCTTCTTCGTGCCTGACAGCCACGTCGAAGTCGTCAAGGGCGCTGTATTCGCCGCCGGTGGCGGTCGCATCGGCGCCTATGACAACTGCTCGTGGCAGGTAAAGGGGCAGGGTCAGTTCCGGCCCAGGGAGGGCAGCCAGCCATTCCTCGGTCAAACCGATGTTTTGGAAAAGGTCGAGGAGTGGAAGGTCGAGCTGGTAGTGGCCGATTCACTCATCGCAGAGGTGGTGCAGGCACTCAAGCTTGCCCACCCCTACGAGACACCGGCCTATGAAGTGTGGCGGCTCCACGAGCTATAGGCCGCCACTGCCTTTCAGCGCAAACGCATCTGGCCGTACACCCGCTTGGCGATGTCGAGGTTGCCCTCGCGCACCTTCACCAGGCTGTGGGTCTGCAGTTCGTTCACGCCCTGGGCTTCCTGCGCCTGATCGATCACACCCGATACCTTCAGATTCACGCCTTCGACAGCCGACATACCGGAAAGCTGGGCAATGCCTTGGCGGTCGGTACGTTTGAATTCGAAACTGCCTTGTTCGATCAAGCTGCCAGTACCGGCCGAACCGTAGGCTTTCAAGGCGTCGGTTGCCGGTGTGTTCCATTTGCCCGCCAACAGTGCAGCCTCGCCGGGCAGGGCGTTGGGTGAGACCTTTCCACCCAGCTGGGCTTGTCCGTCCACGTTCAGCACTTTCACGTCGTCACTGCGGCTGGCTATCACCAGGTTGGCGCCGACGTTGCCGGTGATCGCCCGTGCCTCGACCTCGGCGCCGTTGAGTCGCAGCTGGCCTCGGGTGTCGATCTTGATGGCATCGGCGATCAGCTTGGCGTTGTTGTAGGTTTTGCTGTCTTCCTTGTAATGAGTGATCTTGAACGACGAGTCGGCCGCCGGCGCGCCGATGTCGAACGTCTTGACGTCGGCCTGGGTGCGCTGGGTTGCCGCTTCGAGTTGAACGCCGCCGTTGGTCGCTTCCAGTTGAATCCGAGTGGCATCGAGCTGGGTGCCTTGCAAGGTGATCGCCTGATTGTGCCGCGCCAGTGCACTGAGGTTGGCATCGTTGGCTACGTGCCACTGCGAATGCACCTGCCGGTAGCTGTCCTGCTCTGTCTGGCTCATCTGCAAGCCTTGCTCGCCGGTGGAAAGCTGATGCCCGGTGGCGGTTACCTTGTCGATTGCCGCCAGGTTGAGCAACGTGCCGCCGGCTGAAATGTTCAGGGTGTCTACCTTTTGCTCCTGCGAACCGATCTGCACGCCCGTCAGCAGCGTGTCACGTCCCGAGGCAAGCGTGACCACGCCAGGCGTGTCCAGGCGAGCCACGATGGCCTGGCGCTTGTTGACGGTGCCTCGGTCATCCACGGACTGCTTGTGGTCGCTGGCCTGGTTCAACGACAGTGCGCCACCGGCGTTGAGGGTAATAGGCCCCTTGAGTGCTGCTGAAGGACGTGCCTTCGTAGTGGCCATCGTTCTTGAGCTGGATGTCGATACCGCCAGCACCGGCAATGGCCCCGACCGTCGCCAGGCTCGTACCTTCGACGGACTTGTCTGCAGCGGCCTTGAGGTCGTGGTTCTGCGCGCGAATGCGCGTCATGCCGGTGGTGCTGACATAGGCCGTTCCGACATCGTTGATGTTGCCATCGACCGATACAGTCACTTCCTGGCCTCGGTAGCGGCTGACCGCCCCTTGGTCCGCGCCGTTTTTCACCGAGCTTGCGTTGATGCGCAGGGCGCCTTCGGCAACCGCATTCACGCCTTCGGTGCGCAGGGTTTGAGCCCTCAGGGCGATATCACCCTGGCTGCGCAGATGCGTGTCGGCCAGGTTGAGCAGTTGGGTGCTGTCGATCTTCAGTTCGCCACTGCCGGCGTCGATCCTTGCCTGCACAGTGGGAGCATCGGCGGTGGATTTGCCTTGCAGATTGATGTCACCGGCTGCCGAAAGGCTGATGCCTTTGTTTGCGGTCAGTTGGATACCCGGCATCTTGATACCCGCCCCCTCATGGGTGCTGAGGATGCGAATGCGACCGGCGCTGTCCATGGCGCCGAGCAGGTTGGCATCGATGCGCTTGGGCATGCGGGTGTTGCTGGCCACGCTGTGGTCGGCATAGTCGACGACATTGCTGCCCAGCACCAGGTCGATATCACCGCCCGCACGGATAGATCCGTTGCTGCCGATGCTCGGTGCTATCAGCGCAAGGCTGCCGCCCGGATTGCTCACGCCGTTGTTCTCTACGCGCAGCACGCCTTTGGCGGCTTGCGTGTCCAGCTGGCTCAGCTGTCCATCGAGCAGGCTGGGCGAACCGACCACGAATGTGGCACGCGGTACATTGGCCAGGCTGGCGCCGTTGAGCATGATGCCGTTGGGGTTGGCCAGGACATAGTCGGCCGCTGCGCCGAAGACCACTTGCGGGCCGTTGATGTTGGAACGGTTGTGGCCGACCACCTCGTTGAGGATGGTGCTGGCGGCCGTACCGTCCAGGTGTGGGTTGGCCTGCAGAGCTCCAGCCAGCTCGCTGTGTCCGTCCGCCAGGCTGTTGTTGAGCACCACGCCCTGAGCGCCGACGTTGTATTCGCTGTAGAAGTTGTGCGAGAGCCCGGATGCATTGGGCGCCACGATGTCGATCACCGGAACGTTCTGCTCGGTGTGAATGTTCGGCTTCACCGCGATTGCATCCAGCACTTGCAGGCCATCGGCCCAGGCGGACGAGCAGGGCGCCAGCAGCGCGGCGGCGATGGCCAGAGGCAGCGCGCGAGGGGTCAAATGACGGAGTTGTTCCAGGGTATGGGGCATCGAGATCTTTCCTTAGGTCCATGATTGGGCTGTGCATCGACCAATGGCCGATGCACAGCGACCTACCTTAGAAAGGACACGCTCGATACGATAGCGGCACTGGGCGCGCCGCTTCGTAGGATGCGGCCCAGAGAACTGTCGGGCCGCGGAGGGATGTATCGCCCCGGATGAACCGGGTCGTGGCTGAGGCTCAGAGCGAGAGTTTTTCCACCCCGCCGGTCAGGTGTTGGGTCCGGTTGTGGCCGCCTGCGCGGAACAGCCCGGTGTCGATCACGGCTTCTTCAGGCTTGTCCTTCTGCAACTGGCCGTACAGATCCTTGATAGCACCCAGCGAAGGTGTCAGCGCCAGCGACGAGATCGTCATCAGTCGGTCGCGCGAGGAGAGGTCGCTGGTCGACAGATCCGGGTTCGGCGCCGGGAGGGTACCGCTGGTCTGCAACTGTGCGCCGGTCAGTTGGGTTGTCCCCAGTACCTCGAGGCCCAGGCTGTCGCGGCCATTGAGCACGGTGCTCTGCGCCACGGTGTCGCGTACTTCGCGACGCATGTCGAAACCGAACTTGGCTCCGATATCGGTCGAGTAGGTGCTGTTCAACTGCTCCAGACGTTGCTTGTTCTTGGTGCCCCATTCGCCCGCCAGGTTTGCCAGGCTACCGATCGCTCCCCAAGGGTCGCCGCCCTTGCCGACGTTGACTTCGACATTGACCTGGGTTGCATCCACATCGTCCTGGAGGCTGATCGCCTGCAGGCTTCCCACCGATCCACCGACCTGGTCGGCATGCACCTGGGCTCCGGCCAATTTCAGTTCGCCCAGGCTGTTGAAGTCGACCGTGCCTGCTGCAAGGTTCGCATTGACATAGGTCGTGCTCTGGAGCTTGTCGTAGGCCAGCTTGAACTGTGTGTCGAACTCATTGAGCGAATAGGACTGCTGGGCACGACCTGATTGGCCACCCAAGCTGAAGGAAGCTGAAATCAACTTGTTGTCATGCTCCCTGTCCGACTGCGCCGCGTTCACCCGGATACCACCGTTGCGGGCGTCCAGTTGAATCCGGTCGGCGGTCGCATTGAGTCCTTCCAGCAATATTGCTGCTCTGTGGTCGCTGCCTGCGGTGAGTGCCACATCTTCTTTCACGTGCCACTGTGCACCGCGGCGCAGTATAGAATCTTCCTGGGTCTGGCCAAATTCGAAACCTGCGCCCGCCCCCAGTGGCCGACCTCCGGTCTGAGGCCGCGCGCCGACCTTGAGCGAGCCGTGGCCCCCGTAGACATTGCCTCGGGCCTTGTTGGTGTCGACGCCGGCCAGTACCACTACGCTCTCGCCCGCGTCGATCGCCAGGCTGCCCACGGGCGCGGCCTGCGTACCGATATCGGTGCCGAGCATGATCACGTTGCCTTTCGCACTCAGCGATACGGCACCGGGGGTGTCGAGCCGGGCGCCGACGGCGATGGTCTGGGTGCTGGTCAATTCGGTGTATTGGCCGCTGCCGCTGATGGCTCCACCCTGCACCACGGGTGCCGGGGCAAGGGTGCCATTGATCTGCGCGGATCCTCGTCCACGTGTCCCGTCGTCATGTTTGACGATACTGTTCATGGCCTGAAGCAGTTGCAGGTCGCCGCCACTGTCGACACGGATCGGTCCCTCGGCGCTGCTGAACCGGGTGCCTTCGTACACCCCATTGGTGCCCAGCTGGATGCCGATACCCTTTTTGGCCATCAAGCTGCCGACCACGGCGGTTTCGACGGTCTTGTGTTGCGCACTGCTGTAGCCACGAGCGGCAGCGCCCAGCGCCCAGTCGGTGGCGGTGGAGGTTTCCAGCCGGGCAATGGCGTCCACGCCAAGTGAGTCGATCGAGGTGCGCACGCTGTTCCGGGCGGCGTCCATGGCATGGCTGTCCGCAGTCAGGCCGATCGTGCCCAGCGTGCTTTCGTACTGGGTACCGATGTCGTGCACCTTGCCGGTCACCGCAATGTCGATATCGCCGCCCGTGAACTGCGACACACGAGCGATATGGGTCAGCGACTGGGTATTGCGATCCACATAGTCAGCCTTGAGATTGACGCCTACGCTCCACGGCAGCAGGCCATCTTCCAGTCCGGTGGCATACAGGCTGGTCTGGTCGACGCCGGTCCACAGCTTCTGTACTTGACGGGTAATGGCGCCGTAATCCAGCGAGCTGCCCGCACTCAGCTTGATCTTGTTGTAGTCCAGGGCGGTCTTGGTGGTGTCGATGACAGCCTGGTTGTGGACGTCGTCGGCCCGTACTTTCAGCAACTGGCCCGCTTCTACCAGTGCGGCTTGGGTGGTGAGTTTTTCCGTTGTCAGGTGTACGTCGTTGCCGCCCTTGACGGTGCTGCGGGTGTGCACGTTTTCACTGCGTCCGTCGGTGTCGGTCTGCAAGGCGAAAGCGTATCCGGTGCCCACGCGATCGATGCCGGCGGTGATCTCGTAACCTACCGTTCTGCCGGTCTCCTTGTTGCGGAAGCTGCGCTGCGCTTCGGTCGCCAGGATCTGCATGTCTTTGGCATCGAGTGTCACGTCCTGCTCGGCTTCCACCGATGAGCCAACGATGGCCAAGGTCTGCCCTGCGTCCAAGGCGACATTCCCGCCCTTGAGCGTGCTACCTCGATGGGTGTTCAACTGGGCAGTGTCCAGTTTCCATTGCTGGGAAAGCCCGGCGCCTGCGTTCCATTGTCCGGAGGAACCCTGTGCCTGGTCCGGCACGCCCGAGCCGGGCCCTGCGGCTTCGACGAACACGGTCAGCTTCCAGTCATCGCCCTTGAGCGTGGACTCACTGCTCTGCTCGCCGGCACCGACTGTCAGGTTCTGGCCAGCTTTGACCTTGAGGTCGCCTGCTGCCCCCACGCCCGAACCGATGATGCGGACATCCTTGCCGCCTTCCAGAAGCACGGAGCCACTGGCATTGAGCGAGCTGCCTTGATACGTGGTTTGCTTGCGGTCGTACTGACGATCGGATGAGCTGAACAATGCGGTGTTCAGGCGCCCGTTTTCGATGCGCTTGTGTGCTTGTACACCTTCCACCACAAGGTTTTCGGACAGGCTTTGCAGCGCGATATCCCGGGCCTCCAGTTGCGCGGCGACAAGATCCATGCGATTGGCCTGGGCGGCTATCTTGCCGTTACTGGCGGTCAGTCGACTGCCGCGATGATCCAGCGTCTGCTCACGGTCGTGCAGTTCGGTTGCAGAGCGGCGCACGATCACGTGCCCTTCACGGCTGTCCTGCTCAACGGAACCTTGGAGGGCGACGGTGCCGATTTCCAGGGCATCGGTGGCCGACAGGTTCAGGTCTGTACGGCTTTTCAAATCGCTGCCGATGACTTTTATCGCGCGCCCTGCCAGGTTGATCGACTCGCCTTCAAGAACGGTGGACACGGCACTCTGGGTTGTCTGGGTAGCCTTGCTGTCCAGCCGTTGGGCGCCCTGGCGTCGGTTGCTGACGGTGACACCGTCCAGCCTACGGTCGACGTTGGCGGTCAATTCCAGCGTATTGCCCGCGGTGATCGCTATGTCTCCAGCGCTCGTGACATGAGTGGCGGCCAGCCTGGCATCGTTGCCTGCGCTCAGGGTCACGCTCCCAGTGGCGCTCAGGGTGTTCGCCAAATGCTCGGTATACGTCTTGTCGACGGTGGTCGTCGTCGCGCCCGCCGGCAGGAAGAACCAGTCGTTCTCGACACCATTTCTGCGGCTGGACTGGACGGTACGCGTCAGGGTATCCAGGTTCAGGTTCGCACCGGCATCGGCAGCGATCGATGCGCCACTGATGGCCACTGACTTGATGTTCAGGTCAGCCGCCGAACTCAGGCGGACATCGCCATTGCCGGCGTTCAGCACGCCTTGGGTCGCCAGGCCATCCTGCTTGGCAGTGGCAGTGCTCGCCAGGGTCAGGTCGCCTTGGGACGCGATATCGATCCCCTGGCGAGCTTTGATCTGACTGACGCCCATGTTGATTCCCGCACCTTCGCGAGTGCTCAGAATGTTGATTCGGTTGGCGTGCATCGCACCGACCAGTCGGGCATCGGTCTTGAACGCATTCTGTTGGACGTCGCTGATCGCCAAGGTGCTGGCGTCGACCTTTTGTGAACCCAGCAAAATGTCGAGTTTGTTCGCAACGCTGATTGATCCGCGCTGGTCGATCGTGGGCGTTATCAAGGCCAGTGAGCCGCCGTTGACCGTTACGCCGTCAGCATCGATCCTGATGCCGGCACGTGGATCGGTATCACCACCGGTGTTGAGCCCGACGATTCTACCGTCCTCGATCTCTGGGCGACCGACCAGGAAGGTAGCCTGCTTGTTCAAGCCCAGATTGAGCCGCGCGCCATTGAGCGAAATGCCGTTGGGGTTGCTCAGGACATAGTCGGCCGGCTGGCCGAAAATCAGTTGTTCGCCGTTGATATCGGAGCGGCCGCGACCGATGACTTCGTTGAGGATGGTGCTGGCCGCCTGTCCCTTGAACTGGGCGTTGGCCTGGACATCCTGGAACTCGCCGCCCACATGGGCACGACCGGCCTGCAAGCTGTTGTTCAACACCACACCGGGCACACCGACATTGTATTGCTCGTAGCGGTTGTGCGAGAGCCCGGCGGCATTGGGCGCCACGATGTCGATGACCGGGGCTCGGTCCGGATTTTTCATGATGATGGGTTTGTCACCCGGTTCGAAGGCCGGCTGGATAACGTCGGCGCTGGCCACGTAGGGGGCGAGCACGATTGTGGCGATGGCCAGGCGCAAAGCGTCGCGCTGAACACAACGTAGTGGTTTTTTCATGGGGGTTTACCTGTTTTTCAGAAGAATTGCGAGAGCCCGAAGGTCCAGAAACCGGGTTCCGGGGCAGTGCTGCCGCGCCGATGCAGGCCGCGTTGATAGTCCAGAGTGAGCTGGCCATCGGTCCAACTCAGGATTGCACCGGCGCTCAGGCCGATGGCGTGCTGGGTGTCGACCTTGTTGTAGGTGCGCTGACCCCAGCCCGAGTCCAGCCCGACCCGGGGGGTGAGGTAAAGGCCATGGCCGAGCACTTGTGAGGTGCTCAAGGTGTTGCGCAGCGTGGCGCCGACGGAAACCGGTTGGCTGTCCAGACGGTAGCCGCGCACGCTGCCGCTGCTGGTCAGGCGCAACTGCTCCAGGCTGGGCAGAGGGTCCGGGCTGTATTGCATGTCCAGTTCGGTCTGCCACGCCCATCGCCGTTCCAGCGAGTCGAACAGCGAGCGGCGGCTGACGGTGCCCCGGTACTTTTCGAAGCGCGGCTGGGGCGCTTCATGGCGCAGAGGCGTGCTGTCTCCTCCCAGCCAGCCCTGCCCGCGGGAGTAGCCCAGGTAGCCCGTCCACACCGAGTCGCCCAGGTGAGTCAGGTTCAGCCCGGCGCTGGCAACGCTGAGCGTCGTGCGGCCGTTGCGCACGGTGGTACCGTCCAACAGCAGGTCGGCACGTGTTTGATCCAGGCGCAGGTGCGCATTGAGCAGTGTCGTCTGGTTGCGCCATAGGCTGCGGTCCAGCTTGAGGCCGTAGCTGTCCAGGCTCTGCATCACGTCATGGCGATTGGACAGCGGCGCCCGGGAGTCGAAACGGCTCGCCGAAGCGTTCAGCGTCCAGCGCCCGTACGGTATCTCGTAGAACAACCCACCTTGGCGGCTGTAGCCCGATCCGCCGTCCAGGCTGTGGGCATAGCTGGCAGCCAGCGAATCATTGAGGCGAAACGGGTTGTCCAGGCTCAGGCTCAATTGTCCCTGGTGACGCCCGGAAGCATCGCTGCCCCGGTTGTTCAGCCCGGTACCAAGCGTCCAGGATTTGCGCGTGCCTTGGGGGCGCAGAATGATCCGCGTACCACCCACCTGCTCGCCGGGTGCGATGTCCAGCGTCAGGTCGATCGAGCGCAGGCGGTTGAGTTGGTCCAGACCGCTTTCCACGTCGGTGAGTTTGAGCGGGCGGCCGATCATCCCGGGGAAGGCGCTGCCCAGTGACAGATCGGTACTGCCGTCGGCCATTTCGATCGATTCGATGAAGCCTTCGAGCATGGCGATGACCAGCTCTTCGCCAGCGTCGGGCAATCGCAGAACATAGGGCCGCGCCGCGACGTAGCCGGCCTGCACGTAGGCGCCGGTCAGCGCGAGCAGCATCTGGTTGATATCGTTGACACCAATGCACGGCGATACCCAAGGCTGCACCACACCTTGCAGCGTATCGGTATCGAGTAGGTGGTTGTCCTGCACACGCACGGCAGACACCGCGCGACACTCGGCATCCGGCTGCTCGACCTGCTGTGGAGCGGGCGTTGCCTGCGCCGCTGTGTCCTCGTGCAAGGTTTCCAGGCGCTGCGCCTGTTCGGCCGCTGCGCGTTCATGGCGCTGGGTGTCGAACTGACGCAGGATCTGGTCATCCAGCGGCTGACCGCTTGTTTCGGCCAGCGCGATGGCCGGTCCCAATAGCAGTATGGATAACAGACGGTCTTTGCGGAATATCGTCATTGCAGCCCAGCCCCGGTGGTCGACCAATCAATAGGCGGCCACTTTAAGAGGTAGGACTTCCCAGGATATGGGCAGGGGAGAGAGGGGTGTGGTAGGAAGACTCTGACAGACAGCAGGAAAGCGTAGAGCGGGAAAAGGAACTACGTGTAGGACGGCGTCTAACGTGCACGAAGGATTATTACGGTCCCATCAATACAGAAAGCGCTCGGCTCAAGGCCGGATCTCGATCATCGTACCGTCCTTGACCAGGCTCCACACCTCGCGCATGTCGTCGTTCTTCATGGCGATACAGCCATCGGTCCAATCCAGGGTAGCGAAGTACCATTCCGGGTACTCCTCGTTGATCGGGGTACCGTGGATCATGATCATGCTGCCCGGCGCAACGCCTTCGCGGCGGGCGCGGGCCGAGTCGCTGATGTTGGGATAGGACACGTGCATGCCGAGGTTGAAGCGATCGCTGACCTTGCGCCAATCGAGCCAATAGAAGCCTTCGGGTGTGCGTTTGTCGCCCTCGCGCTCCTTGGGCCCGTTGGGTTGCTTGCCCAGTGAGATGCGATAACTCTTGAGTGGCTCGCCGCCGCTGATCAATTGCAGTTGGCGCTGGGACTTGAGCACCAGCACCTTGTCGATCGGGTCCACGCCCAAGCGCTTGTTCGGTGGCGCCGCAACGCCGATCTGGTCAACCGGCTTGCGTTCCACGGTAACGGTGAAGGCTGCCTGGGCGCTCATGGCGAAACACAGGCAGAACAAAGCGATCAGGCCACGCATCGATGGGGTATTCCTGCAATGAAAACGCACCGCTTGTGCCGGTGCGATGGGTCAGGTCCGAGGTGACCGCGCAAGCAGCGGCCCCACACACTCGTTGCGGACCGGGTAGCGGTGCTCCAGCCGGTCGGCGAAAAAGTATTCTAGGGTACGCCCGACGGTGGGGAAAGCCAGCTCCGCCCAAGGGATCTGATTTTGCGAGAACAATCCCACTTCCAGGCTTTCCTCGCCCACGGCGAACACCGGCGCTGCCATTTCGGCGCGGTAGAACACCTGCACCTGGCTGATGTGCGGCAGGTCGAACACCGTATACAGATGCAGGTCGGTCACCTGGGCGCAGGCTTCCTCGAGGGTTTCGCGACTGGCGGCCTGGGGCAGGGTTTCACCGTTTTCCATGAAGCCGGCCGGCAGGGTCCAGAAACCGCTGCGCGGCTCGATGGCCCTTCGGCAAAGCAACACCTGGTCCTGCCACACGGCGATGCAGCCCGCGACCACTTTGGGGTTCTGGTAATGCACCCTGTGGCAATGCCCGCAGACGAATCGGGGGCGTGTGTCACCGGCGGGAATGCTCAGGGTCACCGGGTTGCCGCAATGGCTGCAGAAATTCATGCTGAGATCCTTGATGGCTGCCGCTATCTTGGCCGTCCTGCCCAAGGGCCGCAAGCCCGGGGCGAGGCAAATCGAGCTTGGGCTGCCGGCGGCTTTTGGTGCATCATGCCAGCAGGCCACGGATCGAGAAACGCCATGCTGGACGAGCTACTGCGCCGAGTGAGTAACCATACGCCACGCACATTGGAAACCGACAGTCGTTTTCCCGAAGCGGCGGTGTTGCTGCCCATTACCCGCAGCGACGAGCCTGAGCTGGTGCTCACGCTGCGTGCCTCGGGGCTCTCGACCCATGGCGGCGAAGTGGCCTTTCCCGGCGGCCGGCGCGATCCACAAGACCCGGACCTGGTGTTCACCGCCCTGCGCGAAGCCGAGGAAGAAATCGGCCTGCCGCCGGGGTTGGTGGAAATAGTCGGTCCGCTCAGCCCGCTGGTGTCCAAGCACGGGCTCAAGGTCACGCCCTTTGTCGGGATCATTCCCGACTATGTCGAATACCGGCCCAACGATGCCGAAATCGCCGCGGTGTTTTCCGTGCCGCTGGAGTTCTTTCGGCAGGATCCGCGCGAGCACACCCACCGCATCGACTACCAGGGTCGCAGTTGGTATGTGCCCAGCTATCGCTTCGGTGAATACAAGATCTGGGGCTTGTCGGCGATCATGATCGTCGAGCTGGTCAACCTGATGTATGACGCCCGGATCAGCCTGCGCCGGCCCCCCGAGCATTACACTGCCATCTGAGCATCGTTGGGCCGCGCCCTGTCGGCCGCTGCCGCATCGAGGAGATCACATGAAATACCGTCTGGGCGACTCCCGTGTGGAAACCCATCCCGACAGCTGGATCGCACCCAATGCCACCCTGATCGGCAAAGTGCGCCTGCAGGCCGGGGCCAGCGTGTGGTTCGGCGCCGTGCTGCGTGGCGACAATGAACTGATCGACATCGGCGAGCACAGCAATGTCCAGGACGGCACCGTGATGCATACCGACGCCGGCGTGCCGTTGACCATTGGCCGCGGTGTCACCATTGGCCACAATGCCATGCTGCATGGTTGCACTGTCGACGATTTCAGCCTGATCGGCATCAACGCGGTGATTCTCAACGGCGCCAAAATCGGCAAGCACTGCATCATCGGCGCCAACTCGCTGATCGCAGAGGGCAAGGAAATTCCCGATGGGTCGCTGGTCATGGGGTCGCCGGGCAAAGTCGTGCGCGAGCTCAGCGAAGCCCAGAAACGCATGCTCGAAGCCAGCGCCGCGCACTACGTGCACAATGCCCAGCGCTACGCCCGCGAACTGGTCGAGCAGGATTCATGAATCCGTTACTCAAGCCGGTCAAATCCCCCTGCATCAGCGTTTGCGCACTGGATGATCAGGACGTGTGCACGGGCTGCCAGCGTACTGCGGTGGAAATCACCCAATGGGGCCGCATGAGCGATGATGAGCGCCGTGCCGTGCTGCGCCTGACCCATCAGCGTGCACTGGCCCAGGGCCTGGTATTTCCCGGCAGTTGATCCAGCCGCTGTGCCCCGGGCGAGACTGGCGCACTTGGCGTCAGGTTGAGGTAAAATGCCCGCCCCTGTCGGGTCGGCCTGCGTGCTGCCCCTCGATCCAGACGCTTCCCTGAGGACCTGAAATGACCCGTATCGGAACCCCCCTGTCGCCGACTGCGACCCGCGTACTGCTGTGTGGCTGTGGCGAGCTGGGCAAGGAAGTGGTGATCGAGCTGCAGCGCCTGGGTGTCGAAGTGATTGCCGTCGACCGCTACGCCGATGCGCCCGCCATGCAGGTTGCCCATCGTAGCCATGTCATCAACATGCTCGACGGTGCCGCCTTGCGCTCGGTCATCGAAGCGGAAAAGCCGCATTACATCGTGCCCGAGATCGAGGCCATCGCTACGGCCACCCTGGTGGAGCTGGAGTCCGAAGGTTTCACCGTGGTCCCGACCGCGCGGGCAGCGCAGCTGACCATGAACCGCGAGGGTATCCGTCGTCTGGCCGCCGAAGAGCTGGACCTGCCAACCTCGCCGTACCATTTTGCCGACACCTTCGAGGACTACGACCGGGCCGTGCAGGACCTGGGCTTCCCCTGTGTGGTCAAGCCGGTCATGAGTTCCTCGGGCAAGGGCCAGAGCCTGTTGCGCACCCAGGCCGACGTGCAGGCGGCTTGGGACTATGCCCAGGAAGGCGGACGCGCCGGCAAGGGCAGGGTGATCGTCGAAGGCTTCATCGACTTCGACTACGAGATCACTCTGCTGACCGTCCGCCATGTGGGCGGAACGACGTTCTGTGCACCGGTCGGGCACCGTCAGGAGAAAGGCGATTACCAGGAGTCTTGGCAGCCCCAGGCGATGAGCCCGGTTGCCCTGGCCGAATCCGAGCGGGTCGCTCGCGCAGTGACCGAAGCGCTGGGTGGGCGTGGCCTGTTCGGTGTCGAACTATTCATCAAGGGCGACCAGGTGTGGTTCAGCGAAGTCTCGCCACGTCCGCACGATACCGGCCTGGTCACGCTGATTTCCCAGGACCTTTCCCAGTTCGCCCTGCATGCCCGTGCCATTCTCGGCCTGCCAATCCCGCTGGTTCGTCAGTTCGGGCCGGCGGCCTCGGCCGTGATTCTGGTCGAGGGCAGTTCCCGCCAGACCGCGTTCGACAACCTCGGTGCGGCACTGGCTGAGCCGGACACCGCCTTGCGCCTGTTCGGCAAGCCAGAGGTCAACGGCCAGCGGCGCATGGGCGTGGCCCTGGCTCGTGACGAATCGATCGAGGCGGCCCGGGCCAAGGCCACGCGTGCCTCGCAGGCGGTCAAGGTCGAGCTGTAGGGCGTAGATCGACCGGCGTCAGCCCGATGGCGGCGCCGGTCAGGACCAGGTGCGATGCCTGTGTCATGCCGCTGGCAGGCTGCTTGCGTGCCAGATCAGCACCCGCGACGCGCGGTTTTCCTCGGTTTCGAGAATCTCCATCCGATAACGCCCGATCTTCAGGCACACCGCGCTGGCCGGAATGCTCTCCAGCGCCTCGGTCACCAACCCGTTCAGGGTCTTGGGGCCGTCGCTGGGCAGGTGCCAGCCCAGGCTCTTGTTGATGTCGCGGATGGAAGCCTGGCCCTCGACCACGAAGCGGCCGTCCAGCTGCGGGTGGATGTGCGGATTGGCCAGGGCGTCGTCATCTTCGAACTCGCCGACGATCTCCTCCAGAATGTCTTCCAGGGTGACGATGCCTTGCACCTCGCCGTATTCGTCGACCACGATGCCCAGCCGGCGCTGCTGTTTGTGGAAGTTCAGCAGCTGCATTTGCAGGGGTGTGCTTTCCGGGACGAAGTAGGCTTCGTAGCAGGCCGCCAGCAGGGCCTCGATGGTGAGCTCGCGCTGCGGCAGCAAATGGCTGATCTGGCGCGTGTTGAGCACGCGTTCGACGTGATTGATGTCGTTGTGGAAGACCGGCAGGCGGGTGTGGCGGCTGATCATCAGCTGATCGATGATCTCGTCCAGGGAATCTTCCAGGTTGATGCCGTCGATCTCGTTGCGCGGGACCAGGATGTCGTTGACCGTGATCTTGTCCAAAGCATGAATGCTGTTGGCCAGGTGCGGCTTGTTGCTGCGCGCCTCGGCAGCCAATTCATCGAGCACGCTACGGGGCTGGGCAGGTTCCTGCTGGGGGCCCTGACTCGGGTCCTTGCGGGCGAAGGGTACGACCAGCAGGCGCGCAGCGCCGTCCAGCAACCACGCCAGTGGCCAGACCAGTTTCAAGGGCGCAGCCAGCAGCGCATTGGCCATGCCGATGAATGGCCGTGGGTAGCGCTGGGCCAGGCGGTGCGGCAAGTAGTCGGACAGCACCAGCAGGACAATCGCCGTGCCCAGGCCGCCGAGCCACGCGCCATGGGCACCGTGCAGATAGATGCCCAGGGTGACTCCCAGCGTGACGGCCAGGGCCCGGGCCAGGGTGTTGAGCAATACCAGGCTGGGCAGTGGCGCCTGCAGCGCCGGTCGATCGCCGTTGCGCCCGGTGGGGCGCTGGGCGGCCAGCGTGTGCAGCGCAGCTTGCACTGCACTCAGCAACGCGGCGAGGAGAATGGCCAGCGCCAGCGCGCCGAGCATCGGCCCTAGGGGCAGAGTGTCCATGGGTGACCTGTCAGATGTGCAGAATGTATTCGCGAACCAGCTTGCTGCCGAAATAGGCCAGCATCAACAGGCAGAAACCGGCCAGCGTCCAGCGAATGGCCTTGTGCCCGCGCCAGCCCAGGCGATTGCGTCCCCACAGCAGTACGCTGAAGACGATCCAGGCCAGACAGGCGAGCAGGGTCTTGTGCACCAGGTGCTGCGCGAACAGGTTCTCGACGAACACCCAGCCCGAAATCAGCGACAGCGACAACAGTGCCCAGCCGGCCCAGATGAAGCCGAACAGCAGGCTTTCCATGGTCTGCAGCGGCGGGAAGTTCTTGATCAGGCCGGTGGGATGCTTGTGCTTGAGCTGGTGGTTCTGCAGCAACAGCAGCAGCGACTGGAACACGGCGATGGTGAACATGCCGTAGGCCAGGATGGACAACAGGATGTGTGTGAGGATGCCGGGCTCTTCGTGGATCAGCGGCGCGGTCCCGCCGGGCACGAACTGGGCGATCAGGATGGTCGCCAGGCCCAGGGGAAACAGCAGCACCAGCAGGTTTTCCACTGGAATCTGACTGGTGGCCAACAGGGTCAGGGCGATCACCGCCACGGCGATCAGGCTGGCTGCGGTGAAAAAGTCCAGGCTCAGCCCCAGTGGCGTCAGCAATTGCGAGAACAGCGCGCAGCCATGGGCGATGACGGCCAGGAAGCCGAACAGGTAGAGCAGGCGTTTGTCAGCCTTGCTGCCTTGGCCAATACGGGTTGCCTGATAGGCAGTCGCAGCGGCGTACAGGCAGGCGGCGGCGAGAGTGGGTAGTAGACTGGGTGACAAGGGGAGCATAGGTCCTGTGGAGCACACGCCGGAAAGTGCCTGAGTTTGGCATCAAATGCCTGCCGACGAAAGACTGCATACCGCGCAGTGTCCGTGGCACCCACTCTTGGTTATAATCGCCGGCCTGCTCTTGCCGCCACAACCTCGGCTCAACCAGAGCCAGAAAGGATCGCGACATGTTTGAAAACCTTACAGACCGCCTCTCGCAGACGCTGCGCCACGTTACCGGCAAAGCCAAGCTGACCGAGGACAATATCAAAGACACCCTGCGCGAAGTGCGCATGGCGTTGCTCGAAGCCGACGTCGCCTTGCCGGTGGTGAAGGACTTCGTCAACAAGGTCAAGGAGCGTGCGGTCGGCACTGAGGTTTCGCGCAGCCTGACCCCGGGCCAGGCGTTCGTGAAGATCGTCCAGGCCGAGCTCGTCGAGATGATGGGCGCCGCCAACGAGGAACTGAGCCTGGCGGTGACCCCGCCCGCAGTCATCCTCATGGCTGGTCTGCAGGGCGCGGGCAAGACGACCACCGCCGGCAAGCTGGCGCGCTTCCTTAAAGAGCGCAAGAAGAAGACCGTGATGGTGGTGTCGGCCGACGTCTACCGCCCGGCGGCCATCAAGCAGCTGGAAACCCTGGCCAGCGATATCGGCGTGACCTTCTTCCCGTCCGACATCAGCCAGAAGCCGGTGGACATCGCTCACGCGGCGATCCGCGAGGCCAAGCTCAAGTTCATCGACGTGGTCATTCTCGACACCGCCGGGCGCCTGCACATCGACGCCGAGATGATGGGCGAGATCCAGCAGTTGCACGCCGCGGTCAAGCCGGCCGAAACCCTGTTCGTGGTCGACGCCATGACCGGTCAGGACGCGGCCAACACGGCCAAGGCCTTCGGTGATGCACTGCCGCTGACCGGCGTGATCCTGACCAAGGTCGACGGCGACGCCCGTGGCGGTGCTGCGCTGTCGGTGCGCGCCATCACCGGCAAGCCGATCAAGTTCATCGGCATGGGCGAGAAAAGCGAAGCACTCGAGCCGTTCCACCCCGACCGGATTGCCTCGCGGATCCTGGGCATGGGCGACGTGCTCAGCCTGATCGAGCAGGCCGAGCAGACGCTGGACAAGGACAAGGCCGACAAGCTCGCCAAGAAACTGAAGAAGGGCAAGGGCTTCGACCTCGAAGACTTCCGTGACCAGCTCGTGCAGATGAAGACCATGGGCGGCCTCGGTGGCCTGATGGACAAGCTGCCCAGCATCGGCGGCGTGAACCTCTCGCAGATGGGCAACGCCCAGAACGTTGCCGAGAAGCAGTTCAAGCAGATGGAAGCCATCATCAACTCCATGACCCCGGCCGAGCGCCGCGACCCGGACGTGATCAGCGGTTCGCGCAAGCGTCGCATCGCCATGGGCTCCGGCACCCAGGTGCAGGACATCGGTCGCTTGATCAAGCAGCACAAGCAGATGCAGAAGATGATGAAGAAGTTTTCCACCAAGGGTGGCATGGCCAAGATGATGCGCGGCATGGGCGGCATGCTGCCCGGCGGCGGTGGCGGCATGCCCAAGATGTAACGCATTGCGTCGGTACGAAAGCCCTGTGGGAGCCTGCTCCCACACGTCTACTTCCCGTGCCGACGAATACCCTGGCCATGTGGCCAAACTCCGTTGCTTGCAACGGCTTATAGGCAAATCTGCGCTGCAAGCCCCGACCTATCGGAAAAAGGCATTTGCAAATGTCCGTGTATTCCCTGAGAATATGCGGCCTTTCGGGCACCCGTGTGCCCGCTGTGCATTATGATTTGCAGCACCGACTACAGGAACGATGTTCAATGCTAACCATCCGTCTTGCCCGTGGCGGCTCCAAAAAGCGCCCGTTTTACCAACTGACCGTAACCGATTCGCGCAACCCGCGTGACGGTTCCCACAAAGAGCACGTGGGTTTCTTCAACCCTGTTGCCCGTGGTCAGGAAATCCGTCTGTCCGTGAACCAAGAGCGCGTCAACCACTGGTTGAGCGTTGGTGCACAGCCTTCTGAGCGCGTTGCTCAGTTGCTGAAGGAAAATGCCAAGGCCGCGGCCTGAGCAATATGAACGCGACGCCAGATTCCGCTGATGACTTGATCGTCGTCGGCAAGATTTTCTCGGTACACGGCGTTCGCGGCGAGGTGAAGGTCTTTTCCTTTACCGATCCGATAGAAAACCTGCTCGATTACAAGACCTGGACGCTCAAGCGCGAAGGGGTTGTCGTCAAACAGGTAGAGCTGGTCAGCGGCCGATCCACACAAAAGGATCTGGTTGCCAAGTTGAAAGGCCTGGATGATCGCGACGAAGCCCGTCTTCTGTCCGGTTACGAGATTTGCATCTCGCGCAGCCTTTTGCCCGACCTGGCCGAAGATGATTACTACTGGTATCAGCTTCAAGGCTTGAAAGTCATCGATCTGCAGGAGCAATTGCTCGGCACGGTCGATCACCTGTTGGAGACCGGCGCCAACGATGTAATGGTGGTGAAGCCCTGCGCGGGCAGCCTGGATGATCGTGAACGCCTGTTGCCCTATACGGCGCAATGCGTGTTGAAGGTCGACCTGGCCGCTGGCGAGATGAGGGTGGATTGGGACGCGGACTTCTAGGCGATGGCAACCCTTCGCGTTGAAGTGATCACCCTGTTCCCCGAGATGTTCTCGGCCATCAGCGAGTACGGCATTACCAGCCGCGCGGTGAAACAGGGGTTGTTGCAACTGACCTGCTGGAACCCGCGGGACTACACCATGGACCGTCACCACACAGTGGATGACCGGCCCTTTGGCGGTGGTCCGGGAATGGTGATGAAGATCAAGCCCCTGGAAGATGCCCTGGTTCAGGCCAAGGCTGCGGCAGGGGAAGCGGCGAAGGTGATCTACCTCTCGCCCCAGGGCCGGCCGCTGGTACAGGGTGCGGTGAAACAACTGGCGACTTCCGAATCCTTGATTCTGATCGCCGGGCGATACGAAGGCATCGACGAGCGTTTCATTGAAGCTCATGTCGATGAAGAGTGGTCTGTTGGCGACTATGTGCTGTCGGGCGGTGAATTGCCTGCCATGGTCCTGATCGATGCGGTTACACGGCTGCTGCCCGGAGCTTTGGGGCATGCGGACTCCGCGGAGGAAGACTCCTTCACGGACGGTCTGCTGGATTGCCCGCACTACACCCGACCGGAGGTGTATGCGGATCAGCGTGTTCCCGACATATTGCTTAGCGGCAATCATGCACACATCCGGCGCTGGCGTTTGCAGCAGTCCCTTGGGCGGACCTACGAACGACGTGCCGATCTTCTGGAAAGACGCTCGCTTTCTGGAGAAGAGAACAAGCTGCTGGCGGAGTATCTCCGCGAGCGGAACGATAGTTAACGTATCGATGGTAAGTCAGACGATTTACCTTAGGAGCACAGCATGACCAACAAAATCATCCTTGCACTCGAAGCAGAGCAGATGACCAAAGAAATCCCTCCCTTTGCCCCGGGCGACACCATCGTCGTTCAGGTGAAAGTGAAGGAAGGCGATCGTTCCCGTCTGCAGGCGTTCGAAGGCGTTGTCATCGCCAAGCGCAACCGCGGCGTGAACAGTGCTTTCACCGTACGTAAAATCTCCAACGGTGTTGGCGTAGAGCGTACTTTCCAGACCTACAGCCCGCAGATCGACAGCATGGCCGTGAAACGTCGTGGTGACGTGCGTAAAGCCAAGCTGTACTACCTGCGCGACCTGTCTGGTAAAGCAGCACGTATCAAGGAAAAACTGTCCTGAGTACAGTTTGTTTCTGATGCAGAAAAAGGCAGCCTTCGGGCTGCCTTTTTTGTGGGCGAGTGTTGGCAGATGAGTGTTCAATGACGATGTTCATGTGGGAGCGGGGCGGGCGGCGAGCCCTCTGCCCGCGAAGGCGTCGCCCTGACTCTGTGCCCTGTTATCATTCCCGGACCCCCACAACCCTGCGACCTCAATGCCAGCCCTAGACCACCCCCTGATCGATCAATTTCTTGATGCCCTGTGGCTGGAAAAAGGCCTCTCGCAGAACAGTCGTGACGCCTACCGCAGCGATCTGGCGTTGTTCAACGGCTGGCTGCAGGAGCGTGGCATCGCGCTGGATGCGGCCGGTCGCGAGGTGCTGCTCGATCACCTGGCCTGGCGAGTCGAGCAGGGCTACAAGGCGCGCTCCACGGCGCGGTTGCTGTCCGGTGCGCGAGGTTTCTATCGTTATTTGCTGCGCGAGAAGCTGATCGACAGCGACCCGACCTTGCAGATCGACATGCCGCAACTGGGCAAGCCGTTGCCCAAGTCGTTATCCGAAGCCGACGTCGAGGCGCTGCTCCAGGCACCCGACCTGGGCGAGCCCATCGGCCAGCGTGACCGCGCCATGCTCGAGGTGCTGTATGCCTGCGGCCTGCGGGTGACCGAATTGATCAGCCTGACCCTGGATCAGGTCAATCTGCGCCAGGGCGTGTTGCGCGTGGTGGGCAAGGGCAACAAGGAGCGGCTTGTGCCGATGGGGGAGGAAGCGGTGGTCTGGGTGGAGCGCTACCTGCGCGACGGGCGCCATGAACTGCTCGGCGGCAGGCCCAGCGACGTCGTCTTTCCCAGCCAGCGTGGCGAGCAGATGACCCGGCAGACGTTCTGGCATCGCATCAAGCACCAGGCTCAGGTCGCCGGCATCGCCAAGTCGTTGTCGCCGCACACGCTGCGCCATGCGTTCGCTACCCATCTGCTCAACCATGGTGCGGACCTGCGCGTGGTGCAGATGCTGCTCGGCCACAGCGATCTGTCGACCACGCAGATCTACACCCACGTGGCGCGTGCGCGTCTGCAGGACCTGCATGCCAAACACCATCCGCGGGGATGAAATCGGACGATTCGGCTCTGTGTCGAACGTTGTCCGCAGTCGGTCTTGACCAATGAATGTGGTAGGCTTGCCCGGTTTATGCAGCGGGCCGTGACGAGTTGATCCTCCATCGCCCCTCAAGTCCGTCGCTCCAGGAGTTCCCATGCGCGTGACCCGTCTTTTCGCCGCCGCAGCCCTTGCGTTGGCCAGCACCTTTGCCGTCGCCGATCCGGCTGCGGAGCAAGCGATTCGCAAGACCCTGCAGACCCTGCAACTGGAAGTGCCTATCGAAAGCGTGGGCGCCAGCCCGCTCAATGGCCTGTACGAGGTCAAGCTCAAGGGCGGTCGCGTACTGTATGCCAGCGCCGACGGTCAGTTCGTCATGCAGGGCTACCTGTTCCAGATCCAGAATGGCAAGCCGGTCAACCTGACCGAGAAGACCGAGCGGCTGGCCATCGCCAAGACCATCAATGCCATTCCGGTCGCCGATACCGTGGTCTACCCGGCGGTGGGCGAGACCAAGTCGCACATCACCGTGTTCACCGACACCACCTGCCCGTACTGCCACAAGCTGCATGCCGAAGTCCCCGAGCTCAACCGCATGGGGGTCGAGGTCCGCTACGTGGCGTTCCCGCGCCAGGGTCTGAAATCGGCCGGTGACGAACAGTTGCAGGCGGTATGGTGCTCCAAGGATCGCAAGGCGGCCATGGACAAGATGGTCTCCGGCGATACCATCAAGGCGCCTTCGTGCGTCAACCCGGTCGCCAAGCAGTTCGAGCTGGGCCAGTCGATCGGTGTCAGCGGCACGCCCGCCATCGTGCTGGAGAACGGGCAGGTCATCCCTGGCTACCAGCCGGCGGCGAACGTGGCCAAGCTGGCCCTCGACGCGAAAGGCTGAGCGGCACTCGCACGTCATCAATAGCCGCAGGTTGAAGGCCTGCGGTCAGTATCACGACCGTCATCTGGGCGGTCGCTTCATGGGGAGTTCAGAGTGAAACCGGTCAAAGTAGGCATCTGTGGGTTAGGTACCGTCGGTGGCGGCACCTTCAACGTACTTCAGCGCAACGCCGAGGAGATTGCCCGCCGTGCCGGGCGCGGTATTGAAGTGGCGCAGATTGCGATGCGCTCGCCGAACCCCAACTGCCAGATTACCGGTACCCCCATTACCAACGATGTCTTCGCAGTGGCCGGCAACCCGGAGATCGATATCGTCATCGAGCTGATCGGTGGCTACACCGTCGCGCGCGAACTGGTGCTCAAGGCCATCGAGAACGGCAAGCACGTGGTCACCGCCAACAAGGCGCTGATTGCCGTGCACGGCAACGAGATCTTCGCCAAGGCGCGGGAGAAGGGCGTGATCGTCGCGTTCGAAGCCGCCGTTGCCGGTGGCATCCCGGTGATCAAGGCGATCCGTGAAGGCCTGTCGGCCAACCGTATCAACTGGGTCGCGGGCATCATCAACGGCACGGGCAATTTCATCCTCACGGAAATGCGCGAGAAGGGCCGTACCTTCGAAGACGTCCTGGCCGAAGCGCAGACACTGGGCTATGCCGAAGCCGATCCGACCTTCGACGTGGAAGGCATCGATGCGGCGCACAAACTGACGATTCTGGCGTCCATCGCCTTCGGCATCCCGTTGCAGTTCGACAAGGCCTACACCGAAGGCATCACCCGCCTGACCACGGCCGACGTCAACTATGCCGAAGCCCTGGGCTACCGCATCAAGCACCTGGGCGTGGCGCGCAGCACCGAGCGCGGCATCGAGCTGCGGGTCCACCCGACGTTGATCCCGGCCGACCGCCTGATCGCCAACGTCAACGGCGTGATGAATGCGGTGATGGTCAACGGCGATGCGGCCGGTTCCACCCTGTTCTACGGTGCCGGTGCTGGCATGGAGCCCACCGCCTCGAGCGTGGTCGCCGACCTGGTCGACGTGGTTCGCGCCATGACCTCGGACCCGGAGAACCGTGTGCCGCACCTGGCCTTTCAGCCAGACTCGCTGTCTGCCCACCCGATCCTGCCGATCGAAGCGTGCGAAAGTGCCTATTACCTGCGCATCCAGGCCAAGGATCATCCGGGCGTGCTGGCACAGGTAGCAAGCATCCTGTCCGAGCGCGGTATCAACATCGAGTCGATCATGCAGAAAGAGGTCGAGGAGCACGACGGCCTGGTGCCGATGATCCTGCTGACCCACCGTGTCGTCGAACGGCACATCAATGATGCCATCAAGGCGCTGGAAGCCTTGCAGGGCGTGGTCGGGCCGGTTGTGCGCATCCGTGTCGAGCATTTGAACTAAGCGGCAGCTGCCAGAGGAATTCGCAATGCGTTATATCAGTACGCGCGGTCAGGCCCCGGCCCTGAACTTCGAAGAGGTCCTGCTCGCTGGCCTGGCCAGCGACGGTGGCCTGTATGTGCCAGAAAATCTGCCGCGTTTCACCCAGGAAGAAATCGCTTCCTGGGCAGGCCTGCCTTACCACGAGCTGGCGTTCCGGGTAATGCGCCCGTTCGTCACCGGCAGCATCCCGGACGCCGACTTCAAGAAGATTCTCGAGGACACCTACGCAGTCTTCGCCCACGCTTCGATCGCCCCTTTGCGCCAATTGGGTGGCAATGAGTGGGTGATGGAGCTGTTCCACGGACCGACCCTGGCGTTCAAGGACTTTGCCTTGCAGTTGCTGGGCCGTCTGCTCGACTATGTCCTGGCCAAGCGTGGCCAGCGCGTGGTCATCATCGGCGCCACCAGTGGCGACACTGGGTCGGCGGCGATCGAAGGCTGCAAGCACTGCGAGAACGTCGACATCTTCATCCTGCATCCGCACGAGCGCGTCTCGGCGGTGCAGCGTCGGCAGATGACCACGATCGCCGGCGACAACGTGCACAACATCGCCATCGAAGGCAACTTCGACGACTGCCAGGAAATGGTCAAGAACAGTTTCGCCGACCAGAGCTTCCTCAAGGGCACGCCGCTGGTGGCGGTGAACTCGATCAACTGGGCGCGGATCATGGCCCAGATCGTCTACTACTTCCATGCTGCGCTGCAGTTGGGCGGGCCAGCGCGTTCGGTCGCCTTCTCGGTGCCAACCGGCAACTTCGGCGATATCTTCGCCGGTTACCTGGCACGCAACATGGGCCTGCCGATCAACCAGTTGGTGGTGGCCACCAACCGCAACGACATCCTGCACCGCTTCATGAGCGGCAACCAGTACGTCAAGGAAACCCTGCACGCGACGTTGTCGCCGTCGATGGACATCATGGTATCGTCTAACTTCGAGCGCCTGCTGTTCGACCTGCATGGCCGCAACGGTGCGGCCATCGCCGGCCTGATGGACAACTTCCGCCAAGGCGGCGGTTTCAGCGTCGAGCAGGAGCGCTGGACCGAGGCCCGCAAGCTGTTCGACTCGCTGGCGGTCAGCGACGAGCAGACCTGCGAGACCATCGCCCAGGTGTTCGCCGATTGCGGCGAAGTCCTCGACCCGCATACGGCCATCGGCGTGCGCGCGGCCCGCGAGTGCCGTCGAAGCCTGGACACGCCCATGGTCGTGCTGGGTACCGCGCATCCGGTCAAGTTCCCCGAAGCGGTGCAGAAGGCCGGTGTGGGCAAGGCGCTGGAGCTGCCCCCGCACCTGGTCGATCTGTTCGAGCGCGAAGAGAAATGCACCGTGCTGCCCAACGATCTTTCGGCCGTACAAGCCTTCGTCAGCCAGCACGGTAACCGTGGCAAGCCGCTGTGACGGCAGGCGGCATCGCGGCTGACGCGATCTGAAACACATAAAGCCCGCGCGATGCGGGCTTTATGCTTTTTACAGTGCCAAGCTTATGCAACTTTTTCCCAGGCCCTTTTGGCCCGCAGGCAAGGATGCACGGCATGAAACCCATACGGACCTCGTTTTTCACGCTCGCGGGGGTAACGGCGTGGATGGCGGGGCCTTTCATGGGAGTGTTCATGGGGCTCACAGTGGGCGTTTCCAGCGTATTGCCCGGTTCGGCAATGGCTACCCAGAGCCTGCCCTTCGCGCTTGTCGCACCTTTCGCACAGCTTTCCCCTCTGCCGCTCTCGAGCAGCGAACGGCAATGGCTGAAGCGCCACGGCACGCTCAGGGTCGGTGTTTCGCTGGCCGATCACGAACCCATCGACATCACCAGCGATCGCAACCGCTATCAAGGCGTGAGCGCCGACTACTTGAGCCTGATCGGCAGCCGCCTGGGGGTCGAGCTTCGCGTGTTGGGCTTCGCCCAGCGCAGCGAGGCGGTGCAGGCGCTCAAGGATGGCGAAATCGACCTGCTGACCAGCGCCAATGCGTTCGAGCAGGCCATCGACGGCCTGGCGTTTTCCAAGGAATACATGCCCGACCGCGGCGTCATCGTGCGCCGCGCGGGCGGCCGGCAGGAAGGCGGCCTGGCCGGTGAGAAGGTCGCTCTGGTAGAAGGCTATGCGGACGATGCCACGGTGCAGCGGGTCTATCCCGAAAGCCGCATCGTCATGGCACCCAGCCTTAGCAGTGGCCTGCAGGCGCTGCATCAGGGGGATGTCGATGCCATGATCAGCAACGAGGTGATCGTGCGTGCCTACAACGCCCTGCGTCCCTACCTGGCGCTGGACATCGTCGGCCCGAGCGGTCTGCCACCGGTGGGCTACACCATCGCCAGCCGCCAGGCCGATCCGGTGCTGGGACAGATGGTCGAACGGGCGTTGGCCAGCATCGACGAGAGCTTGCGTCGCGAGATCCTTACTCGCTGGACCACTGGCCTTGGGTCGGAAATTGGCCACCATCGGGTCCCGCTGGAGCCCGCCGAGCAAGCCTGGATCGCCCGACATCGCCAGGTGCGTGTGGTCGCGACGCAATATCCGCCCTATCTGTACCGTGACCGGCAAGGCAACTGGGTAGGGCTGAACAGCGAAGTGCTGGCAACACTGTCACACATGACCGGATTGCAGTTCGTCTACCTGCCTTCCAATTCCATGGCCCAGAGCCTGGACATGCTCAAGCATGGCCAGGCCGACATGAACACCACGCTTTCGGAAACGCCGGAGCGCAAGGCGTTCCTGAGTTTCAGCCATTCCTTCGGTGGCCAGGGCTGGGTCTTCATCGTTCGTGCCGAGGATCTGCCCATCGGGCATCTGGACGAACTGGCCGGCAAGGTCCTGGCCATTCCAGCCGAGCACGCATTGGAAAGCGCGATCCGCAGCCAGTACCCGCACATCAAGCTGCGCCTGGTCAGCACCTACGACAAGGCCCGCGAACTGGTGGCCAGCGGTGAGGCGGATGCGACCATCGACAGTGAAGTGGGTGCCTATCGCGCGGTAGGCCGTTATCCGCCCGGCGTGCTCAAAGTGGGCCGCAACGTCGACGGCGAATGGTCACCCGACCGCTTCGCCATTCGTGCCTCCGAACCCGAACTCACAGCCATCATCAACAAAGCCCTGGAGGCGTACCCGGTAGCGGAGCTGCGCGCAGCGCGGCTGAAGTGGCTGGGTGCGGTGGTGCCGCCGGAGCCCATGTGGCAACGCATTGCCACCTGGGTCTATTGGCTGCTGGCAGCAGCCCTTGTGCTGGGCGCCGTGTCACTGTTGTGGAGTGGCCGACTCAAGGTGCAGATCCGTCAACGGCTCAAGGCCGAGCAGGCGCTCAACGACCAGTTGGCGTTCCAGCACGCCTTGCTCGATGGCATTCCCAGTCCCATCTACGTTCGCGACCTGCAGGCGCGGCTGTTGTCCTGCAACAAGAGTTACGAGCAGAGCTTTGCCACGTCCCTGCGGGACATCCAGGGGCGCACGTTGCAGGAACTCGCCGTGGTCAATGCGGACGAGGCCGAGCAGATGCATCGCGACTATCTCAAGCTGCTGGACGATCAGCAGCCGGTCTCGGCCGACCGGCAGATCCAGATGCATGGCCGCAAGGTCCACGCCTGGCAATGGATCGTGCCGTTCTACAATGCCGAGGGGCAGTTGCAAGGACTGCTGGGCGGATGGATCGATATCTCCGAGCGCAAGCGCCTGGAAGATCAACTGGTCGAAGCCCGGCACATTGCCGAACAGGCCAACCAGGCCAAGAGCGTTTTTCTGGCGACCATGAGCCATGAGATTCGCACGCCCATGGCGGCAATCATCGGCCTGCTCGAACTGGAGCGTGAACGGCGCAAGCGTGACGACCAACCGGTTTCCGACGCCCTTGAAGTGGCCTGGCAGTCGGCGCAGGAACTCATCGCTTTGATCGGCGACAGCCTGGACCTGGCGAAGATCGAGTCGGGCAGCATGCAGCTGGCCGAACAGGTGACCGAGGTGAAGCCGTTCTTCGAAGGCATGCTTCGCCTGTTCTCGGCCCAGGCGCAGCGCAAGGGCGTCGCGCTGAACCTCGACATCGCGCCCGCCGTGGCCAGCGCATTGTGGTTCGACCCGTTGCGGTTGCGGCAGGTGGTTCACAATCTGCTTGGCAATGCGCTGAAGTTCACCCGCCGCGGCAGCGTGAGCCTGGCGGTCGACGCGCAGCCGCTCGACCCAGGCCAGTGGCGGCTGAGCGTTGTCGTCAGTGACACCGGTGCGGGCATGACCTCCACTCAACGGGCCAGGCTGTTCAAGCCGTTCGTCCAGGGTGGCGTGGACCTGCAGCAGGAATCCGTCGGAACCGGCCTGGGGTTGACCATCTGCAAGCAGATGGTCCAGTTGATGGGCGGCACGATCGACCTGCAAAGCACTGAAGGCGTCGGTACGCGGGTCGAAGTGCAGATCGATGTTCGGCACGCGCTTGGGCACGAGGCCGCTGAGCCGATCGTGCAGGCAAGGCCCGCCAGTGCCGGGCTGGACATACTGGTGGTGGACGATCTGTCGGCCAATCGGATGGTGCTGACCCAGCAGTTGCAGTTCCTCGGGCATCGGGTACAGGACGCCAGCGACGGCGTGGCGGCACTGGCTGCGTGGCAGGCCAGGCATTTCGACCTGGTGCTCACCGACTGCAACATGCCGGGCATGAACGGCCATGTCTTGTGCCGAGCCATTCGCCAGGACGAAGCGGAATCCGATGCGCCTCCGGTCAGGATTATCGGCTGCACCGCCAATGCGATGCAGGACGAGCGCCTGCGCTGTATCGAGGCGGGTATGGATGAACTGCTGGTCAAACCGATAGCGCTGGACAAGCTGGCGCAGATCATTGCCGACATCTCGGCCCAGGCGCGTGGGGCAAGATCATCAGGTCGGCGGCCGAAATAGCCTGCTACTCGGAAAATTCCCCGGAAATTTAGGACTTGTCCTATCCCAGGCGTCCCGTTAGCCCTTTAAAGTGCCGGTCAATGCGCAGCCCGATGCGCTCACTCGAGGGTTTCATTCATGCGTTCGCTCAAAGTCCTGGTACTGGAAGACATTCCGTACCAGTTGATCGTCATGCATCAGGTGCTCAATGCGTGTGGCGTATTCGATGTCCTGACCGCCCAGAGCTTCAATGCGGCGTGCCTCTCGCTGGAAAAGCGCCAGGGCGTCGACATCGTCATTTGCGACATGACCGTGGCCGGCCTGGACATGGGTGAGCTGGTCGGGCACCTGGCGGCGACCGGGTTGGCACGGGCGCTGGTCATCTACAGCAACGGGTCGCGGCCGGTCGAACCGTTGACGGCACTGGCCCGGCAGCATCGCTTGCCCCTGCTGGGCGTGCTGCATACGCCGGTATCGGCCGCTGCGGTCCATGGGTTGTTGCAGGACTATCAGCACAGAAAGAACGTACAGGCCTTGCTTCCTTTGCCTGAGGTGCATGAGATCAGTTATTTCGAAGGCACCTGGCCAGTGGCTTTGCGCCCCTAACGGCTGCAGCCGACGTTTTCAGGCCCACTGCGCCATGTTCATTTCAGCCCGTGGGCCTGCAGGTAGATGTACAGCGCGGCATCGTTGCCGATGCCCAGCTTGCGCATGGCGCTGACCTTCTGCGCGCTGATCGTCTGCTTGCTGCGGTTGAGCTGGGCCGCGATGTCGTTGACCGAGAGGCCTTGAGCAAGCAGTCGGGTTATTTCAAGCTCGCGCGGCGACAGGTCGGCATGACCGGTGGTCTGCCTGGCATGGGGATCACCCGGCAGCGCCAGGATGCTCTTCACCGATTGCGCCACGAAGGGCTTGTTGCGCTTGAGGCTGGCGATCGCGGTCGGCAGTTCGTTGACCAGGCTGGCCTTGCCCAACAGGCCCGCCACCCCCAGGTTCAGAATCGAGCGCAGCAGGCCGGGGTTGGTCAGCATGGTCACTACCAGCACGGGCAGCTTTGGCCAATGCCGACGCACATAAGCGATCAGCCGCAGGCCATCACCCTGTTCCCTGGAAGGCATCATGAAATCGGTGATCAACAAGCCGCATTCGGTTTCGCCGAGGCAGCGCGTCAGTTCCTGCGGCGAGGAGGCTTCGGCCACCACTCGCAAGCCAGGGTCTCGTTCCAGTACGGCGCGTAGACCAATGCGAAAGATCGGGTGGTCATCGGCCAGCACGATCCGCAGGGGGGCGATCAGTGGGTCGGTCAAGGCGGGCTCCGGTGACGGGCGAATCAGGCGATGAATTCTGGCACAGCTGTGGTCTGTTCCTGATCTGTTTTGTAGTCCATTTCTGGCCATGCAGCCACTAAACCGCACAATCAGAAAAGTCCCACATTCGTGATGTCATATTTCGCAGGCACCTTCGGAAATAGTCTGACATGGCTTGCCCAGAACTTTTGTCGCAGGGGAGGGGTCAGTGTCATGCACCTTAAGAATTCGAACAGAAGAGTGGTGATGCGATGAAGAATATCAGCCTGTTGCTCAATGAAGCCCTGACACCGTATCGCGTGACTCTTGAAGGCCAGGATAGCCTTGGCAATTGCCAAGTAGTGGTCATGAACGCTGCCGGAAGTGTGGTGACCAAGCGTTCGGTCAACCGCAATCAATTCGAAGATTTGCGCTCCTTTACCGATGTGGTCGATGGCCTGCATCGTGATCTGCTGGTTGCCGAGGGGCGATTGGAACCGTCGATGATCGCTGCGTTGCGCAACGTTTCGCAAAGCGCCGGATTCAGCCACGCGTTGGTCTGAGTCGCACGTCCACGAGCTTGACTCCGCAGTGACCCGTCGTGAGCTTCCTGCTCTTGAAAGGCTCACTGCGGTGTAACCGCCTTGCATCTCACTGAAGGCTGTTCAGCGTCTCGTCGCGACGAGCATTGAACAATGCCTTGGTCTCACGCAAATACTCCAGACGTTGATGGGGCGCCAGCCATTGCGCATAAAACTGTGCCAGTCGAGTTTTTCTGACGTCCAAAAGCACCGGGTTCAGTGCTTGCAGTACGCGACGGCTCGCGGGGCTGTCCGAGCAGCCCACGTGGACGAGTTGTGAGCGTGATGCGCTCTTGATCGGTATCTGCACCAGCTCTTGCGGGTCCAGGCCTTCCTGACGTGCCTGGTAGCGAGCTTCCTGCCAGTAGCCAAGCACGGCCTGAATCCGCCCCAGCCTTTCCATGCGCAGCAGGCTGCCCATGGCATCGTTGCCGTGATGGGCGAGCACCTGGCTACCGTCGGCTTCGTCGAGGATTCGGTCGACGGCGCTGCCGTAGCTGCGCTCGGCGATGACGCCCAAGGTCATGGTCTTGCTGTGCAGCAGGGCGCCCAGATCGACCTTGCCGTCTTGCATGAAATCGGCAATCAGCGGTAGGTCGTCGCGCTGCATGATCAGTGCATTGCTGAGCACGTTCATGCTCGGCACGGAATACAGAATGGTTTGTGCCCGCCGTGCGGTCCAGAGCAAGGCCGGGTCGCAGCTGAGCCCGGACTCGCCGAGCATCTGCGAGGCGCGCGCGCGATTGACCCTGAGCACACTGTGATCGTAGTCGGGCAGGGCCGCGCGTAACAGCGGCAAGGCTTGGTCGACGGCGCCCTGGTTGCGGTCGGGACCACTGGCAATGGTCAGCGGCGCCAGATCGCGCAGCAGCCATGTGATGGTTTCCCGGCCATGGGCGTGGGGCGAGGTCAGCAGGCAGGAGCACAGCACCAGGGATAAAAGAAAGCTGCCGGCCGGCAGCATTCTGGAACACAAGTCCATGGCATTCCTTGCGCAGGGAGTGGGGTGAAAGTGTCCGTTTTTGAAACACTGCGCCATCTTTACCATACCCCGGGCCATGATCAAAACGCGCCACGCGTCGCATCGCCGCGTGGTGGTCGTTGATCGAGGCCGCATCGGGTAGACTACCGGCCTTTTCCCGTTCCCAAGAAGCCTGCCCAATGGCCCAGCCGTCGACCACCTACAAATTCGAACTGAACCTCACCGATCTTGATCGCAGCGTTTACCAAACCGTCAAGCAGACCATCGCGCGGCACCCTTCCGAAACCGAAGAACGGATGGCTGTGCGCTTGCTGGCCTACGCCTTGTGGTACAACGAGCAGCTGTCTTTCGGCCGTGGTCTGTCGGATGTCGATGAAGCTGCGCTGTGGGAAAAGAGCCTGGACGGCCGGATCCTGCACTGGATCGAAGTTGGCCTGCCCGATGCCGATCGTCTTACCTGGTGTTCACGGCGCACCGAGCGTACCAGTTTGCTGGCCTATGGCAGCCTGCGCGTGTGGCAGACCAAGGTGGTCGACGCGGTCAAGAACCTGAAGAACGTCAACATCGCCGCCGTGCCTCAGGATGTGCTCGAGACCTTGGCCAAGGACATGCCGCGGGTCATCAAGTGGGACGTCATGATCAGCGAAGGCACGGTCTTCGTCACCGACGACCGTGGTCAGCACGAAGTCCAGCTCGAGTGGTTGTTGGGCGAGCGCTAGGCCGCCCGGGTTTTATCTTTCCTTTTTGTCTTGCAGTGAGAACCGCCCCAGGCCCCATGCGCATCGAACCCCGTCAGCTGCCCCAGACCCTGCCTTTTCTCGGTGATATGCCGCCCTTGCTCAACCGCCTGTATGCCGCACGTGGCGTATCGAGCGCCCAGGAGCTGGACAAGAGCCTGGCGCGGCTGATTCCCTTCCAGCGGCTCAAGGGCATCGAGGCCGCGGTCGAGCTGCTGGTGACGGCCATCGACCAGCGCCAGCGCATCCTCATCGTCGGCGACTTCGATGCCGACGGCGCGACGGCCAGCGCGGTGGGGGTGCTGGGTCTGCGCCTGTTGGGCGCTGCGCATGTCGATTACCTGGTGCCCAATCGTTTCGAGTACGGCTACGGCCTGACCCCCGAGATCGTCGAAGTGGCCTTGCAGCGTGAGCCGCAGTTGCTGGTGACGGTCGACAACGGCATTTCCAGCGTCGAGGGCGTGGCTGCGGCCAAGGCCGCCGGGCTGCAGGTGCTGGTGACCGATCACCACTTGCCGGGGCATGAGTTGCCGGCCGCGGATGCCATCGTCAACCCCAACCAGCCGGGCTGCGAGTTCCCGAGCAAGAACCTGGCCGGGGTCGGGGTGATTTTCTATGTGCTGATGGCACTGCGGGCGCGGCTGCGCGAACTGGGCCGCTATGCTCAGGTGGCGCAGCCGAACATCGGCGAACTGCTCGACCTGGTGGCTCTGGGCAGCGTGGCGGACGTCGTGCCGCTGGACGCCAACAACCGCATCCTGGTGCACCAGGGGCTGGAACGAATTCGTGCGGGTCGAGCGCGGCCAGGGATCACGGCGATCCTGGAAGTGGCACGCCGCGAGCATGCGCGCATCACGTCGACCGACCTGGGGTTCATCCTTGGGCCGCGCCTCAATGCCGCCGGGCGTCTGGACGACATGAGCCTGGGCATCGAGTGCCTGCTGAGCAGCGACCTGCCCAGCGCCCAGGCCATAGCGTCGCAGCTCGATGGGCTGAACCAGGACCGCAAGTCGATCGAGCAAGGCATGCAGCGCGAAGCCTTGGCTCAGCTCAAGGATCTGGCGGTCGAATCGATGCCGTTCGGCCTGTGCCTGTTCGATGCGCAGTGGCACCAAGGCGTGATCGGCATCCTGGCGTCGCGGCTCAAGGAGCGCTACCACCGGCCTACCATCGCGTTCGCCGATGCGGGCGACGGTCTGCTCAAGGGCTCGGCGCGTTCGGTCCAGGGCTTCCACATCCGCGATGCTCTGGATGCAGTGGCCGCGACTCATCCGCACCTGATCAGCAAGTTCGGCGGACATGCCATGGCGGCCGGGCTGACCTTGCCGCAGGAGAACTTCCCAGCGTTCTGCGAGGCGTTCGACGCGCAGGTGCGCAGCCAGCTGTGCGAGGAAGACCTGACCGGACGCCTGCTGTCCGACGGCACCTTGGGTGTCGAGGAGTTTCACCTGGAGCTGGCGCGCGCCCTGCGCAATGCCGGGCCCTGGGGGCAGCATTTTCCCGAGCCGATGTTCCACGGCGTGTTTCAACTGGTGGAACAGCGCGTGGTCGGCGAGCGTCACCTCAAGGTGATGCTCAAGACCGAGTGCGGCAGCGTCAGCCTGGACGGTATCGCTTTCGGCATCGACCGCGAAGTGTGGCCCGATCCGTCGGTACGTTGGGTGCAGCTGGCCTACAAACTGGACCTCAACGAGTTTCGCGGGCGTGAGACGGTGCAGTTGCTGATTACCCACATCGAGCCGCGCTGACCGGAACCACGGTTGCAGCCTGGTTGTCGACTAGTCTTCGAGAACGAGACAGGTACGTCCGTCCAGACGCCTTGCCAGCGTGTGCATACGCACCGTTGGCCGGCGTGGTTGGCCGGAGGCGTCTCGTCCCATCTGAAACTGTCAACCGAGGTGCCCGATGAGCATGCTGCTCGAACCCTATACCCTCCGTCAGCTGACCTTGCGCAACCGCATCGCGGTGTCGCCGATGTGCCAGTACTCCAGCGTCGACGGCTTGGCCAACGACTGGCATCTGGTGCACCTGGGCAGCCGTGCCAGCGGCGGCGCTGGCCTGGTGTTTACCGAAGCCACCGCAGTGACCGCCGACGGCCGCATCACGCCCGAAGACCTTGGCCTGTGGAACGACGAGCAGATCGAACCCTTGCAGCGCATCACGCGCTTCATCACTTCGCAAGGCGCAGTACCGGCGATTCAGCTGGCCCACGCCGGGCGCAAGGCCAGCACCTGGCGACCCTGGTTGGGCAAGCATGGCAGCGTGCCTGTCAGTGAGGGGGGCTGGGTGCCGGTCGGGCCTTCACGGATTGCCTTCGACCCACAGCACACCGCACCGACCGCACTGGATGAAGCGGCCATCAAGGACATCGTCCAGGCGTTCGTCGACGCCACCCGGCGCGCGTTGACCGCCAATTTCAAGGTGGTCGAGGTACACGCCGCCCACGGTTACCTGCTGCATCAGTTCCTATCGCCGCTCAGCAACCAGCGTCAGGACCACTACGGTGGCAGTTTCGAAAATCGTATTCGTCTTACCCTGGAAGTCACCCAGGCGATTCGCGATGTGTGGCCGGCGGAGCTGCCCGTGTTCGTGCGCGTGTCGGCGACCGACTGGGTCGAAGACGGCTGGAACCCGGACGAGACCGTCGAGCTGGCCACGCGTTTGAAAGCGCTGGGCGTAGACTTGATCGATGTATCGTCTGGTGGGACTTCGGCCAATGCCGAGATTCCAACCGGGCCTGGCTATCAGACACGCTTCGCCGAGCGCGTGCGCAAGGAAGCGGATCTTGCCACCGGTACCGTGGGCATGATCACCGACCCTGCACAGGCCGAGCATATTCTGCGCACCGGCCAGGCTGACATCATCCTGCTGGCGCGTGAATTGTTGCGCGATCCGTACTGGCCCCTGCACGCCGACGAAGACCTGGGTGGTCGCCTGGCCACGTGGCCGGCTCAGTACCAGCGCGCGACCCACCGCGATCAGCCGATCCTGGAATCGGACCTGCGCGACTGAACGTGGCCAGGGGTTTAAACGATGTCGTCTTCGCCCACCGTAGATTCGGTGGGCGAAGAGCTCGGGGGCTGTCGGCCCGTCAGACGTACTTGCGCTTTTCCGGCGCCGGCGGGAAGTACTGATAGAGCCAGGTTTCACTGAGGGTGCGCCCCTGGGTCTTGATGAACAGGCGCATGTCCACCGGATCGACGCTGTCGCTGGTGGGGTACCAGTCGAACAGCACGCGGAAGCCCTTGATGTCGGGCAGCTCCAGTACCTGAATGTCCTGCACCTTGCCGCCCGAAGCGGTAAGGATGGGTTCGATCGGCGTTCTCAACGAATCCAGTCCGCCACCGGTGAAGTCCACGGCAAAGCGCCGCGCCCAGACGTTCGGGTAATGTTCGCCCGGCGCCCAACCTTCGACGAAGCCGCCCATCCCCGAACGCGTGGCCGCGACCCGGGCCAGTGGCGTGCCGGTGGGCGCCAGGGCACTCCAGTACAGCTTGTAGCCGAAGTTAAGGGCGTCGCCTGCCTTGACTGGCGTTTTCGGTGTCCAGAAGGCAACGATGTTGTCCATGGTTTCACCGGTGGTCGGCAGCTCGATCAGATCAATCGCGCCTTCGCCCCATGCGGTAGTGGGCTCGACCCACAGGCTGGGTCGCTTGTGGTACCAGTCGACCGTGTCCTGGTAGTTGCTGAAGTCGTGGTCGGTCTGGATCAGGCCGAAGCCTTTCGGGTCGACGTCGGCGAAGGCGTTGAAGCGCACGCGGTCGGGGTTGTTCAGCGGTCGGCAGATCCATTCGCCATTGCCGCGCCACATGGCCAGGCGATCCGAATCGTGAATCTGCGGATGGATGGTGTCGCACATGCGCCGTTCGTGGTTGCCGCAGCTGAACATGCTGGTCATCGGCGCCACGCCCAGTTGCTCGATGTCCTGCCGCGCGTTGATGTGCGCGTCGATATCCATCACCACGCGCTCGGCCTGGCAATCGATGTCGAAGCGGTACGCACCGGTGGCGCTGGGCGAGTCGAGCAGGGCGTAGACCACGAAGCGGGTGCTGTCCTTGCTCGGCGTCTCGAACCAGAACTTGGTGAAGTCGGGAAACTCTTCCTGCTTCTTGGCATAGGTGTCGATCGCCAGGCCGCGAGCCGACAGGCCGTACTGACCGGTGGCGTCGACGGCGCGGAAATAGCTGGCGCCAAGGAAGGACACCACGTCGTGGCGGTTCAGCTTGGGCGCCTTGAACAGTTTGAAGCCGGCGAAGCCCAGGTCGCCCTTGAGCTGCGAGGTGTCTACCGTGGTGTTTTTATAGTCGAACAGCGGCGGATGGAAATGCACTTCGCGCGCCTGCTTGCGGCCGGCATCGACGCTGTACATGCGCACCGGGGTGCGGAAGCCCATGCCCACGTGGAAGAACTGCACGTCCAGTTGGCCTTTGAGATCGTTCCACAGCGAATGGTTGGCGTCGTAGCCGATCGCGTTGAATTGCTGGGGCGTCATGTTGGCCAGGGTCGGGGGCAGGGTCTGCTTGTTGCTGACATAGGCCTGGGCGGCCAGGCTCTTGGCCTGGGCCTTGAGCATGTCGAACGTGAATGGCTCGGCCTCGCCATCGGCAGTGGCAGCCAGGGCCTGGGCGGCGAACAGCCCGGTGCCTGACAGTCCGGTATAGGCCGCGAGGGCCATCGACGCTTTCAGAAGGTGCCTGCGGTGCATAGATAACCTGTTCTGAATCAACCTCGGTCGCTCCAAGCAACCTGCGAGGCTCAAATGGGAAGGTTTGGGCCTGCCTTGTCCAAACGCAGCGAACTGTACACAGATACCGTAATGTCCGATGTGTTCGCAAACTCCTGTAAAAAAGTTTTCCGAATATGTCCCCGTTGCCACTCGGATTGACCGAGGCGCTCGATCATTTACGCAACATCCCGAAGCAAATCACCATTCGAACCGCGCAACGGAATGCCCTTACTCTCGTCAAACGTTTCTCCCATTGACGAGACCGAAAAAATGAACACGCGTGGCTTGCTCGACCAGTTGTTCAAATCCGGCCAGGAACTGCTCAAGAACAAAAGCGCTGGCAGCTCGCCCCTGGGCGGCGGCGCTGGCAACGGCGGCGTGGCCGGCGCACTGGGCGGCCTGCTCTCGGGCAAGGGCGGCGCGGGCGGTGCTTTGGGCGGCCTGTTGTCGGGCGGCAAGGGCGCGCTGACCGGTGGGGCCATGGGCCTGCTGCTGGGCAACAAGAGTGCGCGCAAGTACGGCGGCAAGGCGCTGGCCTACGGCGGTCTCGCGGCGTTGGGCGTGATTGCCTACAAAGCCTATGGCAATTGGCAGGCCCAGCAACAGAGCGCCCCGCGGGGTGAGCCGCAGACGGTTGACCGCGTGCCGCCCCAGCAAGTCGAGGAGCACAGCCAGGCCATTCTCAAGGCGCTGGTGGCGGCCGCCAAGTCCGATGGTCATGTGGACGAACGCGAGCGGGAACTGATCGAAGGCGAGTTCACCCGTCTGGATTCGGACAACGAGCTGCAGCAGTGGCTTCATACCGAGTTGAACAAGCCACTGGACCCGGCAGACGTGGCGCGCGCGGCCAAGACCCCGGAAATCGCCGCCGAAATGTACATCGCCAGTGTCATGATGGTGGATCAGGAACACTTCATGGAACGTGCCTACCTGGACGAGCTGGCGAAGCAGTTGTCCCTGGATCCGGCGCTCAAAGCGGAGCTGGAAAAGCAGGTCCGTCAGGCTGAAGTCGAAGTCGGCTGAGGTCCGAACCCGAATTGAGCGAAGCAGGTCGCCGCCCGTCTGCCGATAGCGACGTCGGTCGGCAATAGTGGCGCATTGCTCTGGCCAATACCCTCGTTGATGAACGAAAGTGACACAGCAGCGCGAAATCGCCTGAGGTAGGACTATACTCAGGCGATTTTTCGTTTGTAGCTGTAGGAATTTTCGAGGGTTGACTGTGAAGAACTGGTCCTTGCGCCACCGCATCCTGGCGAGTTTCGCCGTTGTCATTGCAATCATGCTGTTGATGGTCGTGGTTTCCTATTCACGTCTGCAAACCATCGAGACGAACGAATCCAAGGTCCGCACCGACAGCGTGCCGGGCGTCGTATTCAGTTCCATGATCCGCAGTGCCTGGGTCGACAGCTACGTGTACACCCAGCAGCTGGTAGGCCTGAGTTATCAGCGCGAGTTGATCACGGCCGACGAGGACCAGTACAAGAGCTTCGCCGAGCGCCTGACCCAGCAGATGGCCAATTACCGTGGCACGGTGCAGGACAGTGATGACAGGGCCGCCTTCGAGGAATTCGCGCGGATGCGCGTGACCTATGAGAAAGCATTGGCCGATGTGCTGGAGGCCTATCGCCTGCGCAAGTTCAGCGAAGCCCAGCAGATGGCTATCGACGACCTGACACCGGCCTGGGCTGCCGGTCGCAAGCAGCTCAACTTCTTGATCGATCGCAACCGCGAAGCCGCCGAAAAGGCCACCAATGCCATCGACACCTCGGTGGCCGCAGCCAAAGTCAGCCTGGTGATTTCGCTGTTGGTGGCGATCATCGTTGCCGGCGTCTGCGGCCTGTGGTTGTTGCGCACCATCATGGCACCCATGCAGAAGATCGTGCGGATTCTGGAAGTGATGCGCAACGGTGACTTGAGCACGCGCCTGAGCCTGGCGCGCAAGGACGAGTTCAACGAGGTCGAACTGGGCTTCAACGACATGATGACCGAGCTCACCGCTCTGGTTGCCCAGGCCCAGCGATCCTCGGTGCAGGTCACCACCTCGGTGACCGAAATCGCCGCCACGTCCAAACAGCAACAGGCCACGGCGACCGAGACCGCTGCGACCACGACCGAAATTGGCGCGACCTCCCGAGAAATCGCGGCCACTTCCCGCGATCTTGTGCGCACCATGGGCGAGGTTACCTCAGCGGCCGACCAGGCGTCCTCCCTGGCCGGCTCCGGCCAGCAGGGGCTGGCGCGCATGGAAGAAACCATGCACCAGGTGATGGGTGCCGCCGAGTTGGTCAACGCCAAGCTGGCGATCCTCAACGAGAAGGCCGGCAACATCAATCAGGTCGTGGTCACCATCGTCAAGGTGGCGGACCAGACCAACCTGCTGTCGCTCAACGCTGCCATCGAGGCCGAGAAGGCCGGCGAATACGGGCGTGGTTTCGCCGTGGTTGCCACCGAAGTGCGCCGCCTTGCGGACCAGACCGCTGTGGCCACTTACGATATCGAGCAAATGGTCCGCGAGATCCAGTCGGCGGTGTCGGCCGGGGTCATGGGCATGGACAAGTTTTCCGAAGAAGTGCGCCGCGGCATGTTCGAGGTGCAGCAGGTGGGCGATCAGCTGTCGCAGATCATCGGCCAGGTGCAGGCCTTGGCCCCGCGCGTGCTCATGGTCAACGAGGGTATGCAGGCACAGGCCACCGGTGCCGAACAGATCAACCATGCCTTGGCGCAGCTGGGCGATGCCAGCAGCCAGACAGTGGAATCACTGCGCCAGGCCAGCTTTGCCATCGACGAGTTGAGCCAGGTCGCCACCGGACTGCGCGGCGGCGTCTCGCGCTTCAAAGTCTGATGGGCGCATTGCCGATAGCCTCGTGCAGCAAGCTGTTCCTGCTGTTTCGCATTGCCCAGGAACGCTTCGCCCTGGATGCGCTGGAAGTTGCCGAGGTCCTGCCGTTGCTGCCGCTCAAGCCAGTCGCACAGGCGCCGGCCTGGGTCGCCGGGGTGTTCGCCCATCGTGGCCGGGTAGTGCCGGTGCTGGATGTCAGTGCGCTGAGCTTCGGCGTCGCTGCCGTGCGGCGCACCAGCACCCGGCTGGTGCTGGTGCACTACCCGCACGACCAGGCCGGCCCCGAGGCGCGCCTGGGGCTGATCGTCGAATACGCCAGCGAGACGTTGCGCTGCGACCCGCGCGACTTCAAGCCCACCGGCGTGCGTAACCGCGCCACGCCTTATTTGGGCCCGGTGCTTGAAGACAGCCAGGGGCTGTTGCAATGGTTGCGGGTGCAGGATCTGCTCGAGCCTCAGGTGCGCGATCTGCTCTTTGCGCCGCAGTTGGCGGCCTCGGTATCGAGTGGGGCATCGTGATGGGTGATGACCAGCGCTTCGTGCGTTTTCTGCGTGACCGCATCGGTCTCGACGTGGCGTCGGTAGGTCCGGCGCTGATCGAGCGTGCCGTGGCTCAGCGCAGCCAGGCCACGCATGCGCGCAACCTGGATGCCTACTGGACGCTGCTGCAAGGCTCGGCCGCCGAACAGCAGGCATTGATCGAGGCCGTCATCGTTCCGGAAACCTGGTTCATGCGTTACCCCGAATCCTTCGCTGCGCTGTGCAAGGTCGCCAAGGCACGGCTCGCCGAACGACCTGGCGTGGCGCTGCGTATCCTCAGCCTGCCCTGTTCGACAGGCGAGGAACCCTATTCGATCGCCATGGCCTTGCTCGACGCCGGGCTGGCACCGCAGCAGTTCAGCGTGGACGGTGTAGACATCAGCCCGATTTCGATAGGCCGGGCGACCCGGGCGATCTATGGCCGCAATTCGTTTCGCGGGGCACCGCTGACGTTTCGCGACCGCCATTTCGCGGCCACCGATGATGGCTACCTGCTCGACCCCCAGGTGCGTGCTCAGGTACGCCTGCAGGTGGGCAACATTCTCGATCCGCTGTTGCTGACCGGCGAACTCGCGTATGACTTCGTGTTCTGTCGCAATCTGCTGATCTACTTCGACCTGCCGACCCAACAGCAGGTGTTCGAAGTGTTGAAGAAACATACCCGCGAAGACGGTGCACTGTTCATCGGCCCGGCTGAAGGCAGCCTGTTGGCACGGTTGGGCATGCGCCCGATCGGCATTGCGCAGTCGTTCGCCTTCGTCCGCGATCGCCAGGCCACGCCTGCGCCCACGCCTGTGACCCCTGCGCCGGCGCGGCTGCAGATGCCGATCAAATTGCTGCCCGAGCCGGGTCGGCAGCCCCTGCGCAGTCGGACGCGTGCGCCGACCCAGCCGGTAGCCAATACCGACGAGGCGGTGGCGAGCGACGGCGCAGGCTTGCTCGCGCAGATCGCCCGGCTGGCCAACGAAGGTAAAAGCGCCGACGCCCAGGCGGCCTGCGATGCGTTCCTGCGCAGCCATGGGCCCGACCCACAGGTGTTCTATTGGCTGGGCCTGCTCAGTGACGTCGGCGGCCAGGTCTTGCAGGCGCAAGGGTACTACCGCAAATCGTTGTACCTCGACCCGCAGCACGCCGAGGCGCTCGCGCACCTGGCCATGCTGCTCACGGCCCAAGGCGACATCGCCGGTGCACGGCGCCTGCAGGAACGAGCCGCGCGCAGTGACCGGCCGCAGGTTCAGGAGCATAAGCGATGAGCGCCCCGGACCTGATCGACATCGACGCCCAGCAGATCGATGACTGCTGGAACCGCATCGGCATTCATGGCGACAAATCCTGCCCACTGTTGGCGGACCACATCCATTGCCGCAACTGTGCGGTGTACGCCTCGGCGGCCGTGCGCCTGCTGGACCGCTACGCCCTGGATCGCCAGCACGCACCCATGCACTACAGCGAAGCGGTGGGGCGTGTCGAAAGCCGGTCGCTGGTCCTGTTTCGCCTGGCCGATGAGTGGCTTGCGCTGGCCACTCGCTGTCTGGTCGAGGTGGCGCCGGTGCAGGCGGTCCATTCCCTGCCGCACCAACGCTCACGCGCCTTGCGCGGGGTGGCCAACGTGCGGGGCGCGCTGGTGCCCTGCCTGGCCCTGGAGGAGCTGCTGGGCATTGATGGCCAACACACTCAGCCGGCGACTTCCACGCGAGTCATGCCACGCATGTTGATCATTGCCATAGACGGCGGCTCGGTAGTGGTGCCGGTGGAGGAGGTGGATGGTATTCATCGCATTGACCTGGTCGAGCTCGAACAGGCCTCCACCGCCACGACTCAGGCCGGCGCCCGCTTCACCCAGGGCGTTCTGCCGTTTCGCGGGCGCAGCGTGCGCCTGCTCGACGACACGGCGCTGCTGCTTGCCATGAACCGGAGCCTGACATGACCCCGGAGCAGATGCGCGACGCCTCGTTGCTGGAGCTGTTCAGCCTGGAAGCCGAGGCCCAGACCCAAGTGCTCAACGCCGGGCTGTTGGCCCTGGAGCGCAACCCGACCCAGGCCGACCAATTGGAAGCGTGCATGCGCGCGGCCCACTCGCTCAAGGGTGCCGCGCGTATCGTCGGCCTGGACGCCGGGGTGCGCGTGGCCCACGTGATGGAAGATTGCCTGGTGGCGGCGCAGGAAAGGCGCGTCTACCTGATGGCCGAACACATCGATGCGCTGCTGCTGGGCACCGACCTGCTCATGCGCATCGGCACGCCCGGTTCCGGCGCGCCGGGTACGCGGGATATAGATGCCTATGAGGCGCAGATGGCGGCGGTCATGGACCCGTCGGCCGCTGCCCCCGTGCAAGTCACGCCACCCCCCGCGTCGCCCGAGCCCATGGACGTTGCGCCCGAGGTACAGCAAGACCCCGACCTGGCGGACGCGACAGTGGGCCAGGACGATCCGGTCGCCGAACTGCCCGCCAATCGCGCGCGCCGGGTCAGCGACACCGGCGAGCGGGTGCTGCGGGTCACGGCGGAGCGCTTGAACAGCCTGCTGGACCTGTCGAGCAAGTCGCTGGTGGAAACCCAGCGGCTCAAGCCCTATCTGCTGACCCTGCAGCGGCTCAAGCGCATGCAGGCGCAAAGCATCCGGGCCCTGGGCGGCCTTGCCGAACAGTTGCAGCTCGAAGGCCAGAGCGCCGAGGTGCGCGATGCCCTGACGCAGGCTCGGTCGCTGCTGGATCAGACCCAGCAGATGCTGCTGCAGCAGACCGCCGAACTGGATGACTTCGGTTGGCAGGCCAGCCAGCGTGCGCAATTGTTGTACGACACGGCCCTGGCCTGCCGCATGCGACCGTTCGCCGACATGCTCGGTGGCCAGGAACGCATGGTCCGCGACTTGGGCCGCTCGCTGGGCAAGCAGGTGCGCCTGGACATCGAAGGCGAGAAGACCCAGGTCGACCGCGACGTTCTGGAGAAACTCGAAGCGCCTTTGACCCACCTGCTGCGCAACGCCGTCGATCACGGTATCGAAACCCCCGAGCACCGCCTGCTGGCCGGCAAGCCTGCCGAAGGCCGGGTAGTGCTGCGCGCCGCTCACCAGGCGGGCTTGCTGGTGCTGGACCTGAGCGACGACGGCGGCGGCGTCGATCTTGCGGCGCTGCGCCGCAGCATCGTCCAGCGCGGCTTGTCGACCGCCGACACGGTGGAGCAACTCAGCGAAGAGGAATTGCTCAGTTTCCTGTTCCTGCCCGGTTTCAGCATGCGCGATACGGTCACCGAGGTTTCCGGACGGGGCGTCGGTCTGGACGCGGTATTGCACCTGATTCGCCAGTTGCGCGGCTCGGTGGAACTGATCCAGGTGGCGGGGCAGGGCAGTCGCTTTCACATCGAAGTGCCACTGACCTTGTCGGTGGTGCGCAGCCTGGCGGTCGAAGTAGGCGGCGAGGCCTACGCGTTTCCGTTGGCCCACATCGAACACACCATGGACCTGCCGGCCGACGACATCATCCAGCTCGAGGGGCGCCAGCACTTCTGGTTCCAGGACCGTCATGTCGGCCTGGTAGCGGCCAGCCAGCTGTTGCAGCGGCCATCGGGCCAAGGCGACGAAGCGACCCTCAAGGTGGTGGTGATCCGCGACCGCGAGGCGATCTATGGCGTGGCCGTGGATCGCTTCATCGGCGAGCGCACGCTGGTCGTGCTGCCACTGGACGCCCGCCTGGGCAAGGTCCAGGACATTTCCGCCGGTGCCTTGCTCGACAACGGCGCGGTGGTGCTGATCATCGACGTCGAAGACATGTTCCGCTCGGTGGAAAAGCTGCTCAATACCGGCCGCCTGGAGCGCATCGACAAGCGCAGCCAGCAAGCCGAATCGGTACGCAAGCGTGTGCTGGTGGTGGATGATTCGCTGACCGTTCGCGAGCTGCAACGCAAGCTGCTCAGCCATCGCGGCTACGATGTGGCCGTGGCCGTCGACGGCATGGATGGCTGGAACGCGCTGCGTAGCGAAAACTTCGACCTGCTGATCACCGACATCGACATGCCGCGCATGGATGGCATCGAATTGGTGACCCTATTGCGTCGCGACAGCCGCCTGCAGTCGCTGCCGGTCATGGTCGTGTCCTACAAGGACCGCGAAGAGGACCGCCGCCGCGGTCTCGATGCCGGGGCCGATTATTACCTGGCCAAGGCCAGTTTCCATGATGATGCCTTGCTCGATGCGGTGGTTGAGTTGATCGGAGGAGCGCGGGGATGAGGATCGCCATCGTCAATGACATGCCCATGGCCGTGGAAGCGTTGCGTCGAGCGATCGCGTTCGAGCCGGCCCATGAGGTGGTGTGGGTGGCGGCCAACGGTCGCGAGGCGGTCGAGCGCTGCCAGACCGTGACCCCGGACCTGATCCTGATGGACCTGATCATGCCGGTCATGGATGGGGTGGAAGCCACCCGGCAGATCATGGCCAATACACCGTGCGCCATCGTCATCGTCACCGTCGACCGCCAGCAGAACGTTCACCGCGTATTCGAGGCCATGGGCCATGGTGCCTTGGATGTGGTCGACACGCCGACCCTGGGCGTCGGCGATGCGCGCGAAGCTGCGGCGCCACTGCTGCGCAAGATCTTCAACATCGGCTGGTTGGTGGGGCAGCGCAGCCCGATGGTGCGCAGCGAGCTGCCTTTGCCGCGCTCGGGCGGGGTGCGGCAGAAGCTGGTGGCCATTGGCTCGTCGGCGGGCGGCCCGGCTGCGCTGGAAATCCTGCTCAAAGGGCTACCGCGCGATTACCCCGCGGCCATCGTCCTGGTACAGCACGTAGACCAGGTATTCGCCGCCGGAATGGCCGATTGGCTGAGCAGCGCCTCGGGCCTTCCGGTACGCCTGGCGCGGGACGGTGAGACGCCGTTGGCTGGCACTGTGCTACTGGCCGGCACCAATCATCATATTCGTCTGCTGAAAAATGGTACCTTAACCTACACGGCAGAACCGGTGGACGAGATCTACCGGCCCTCCATAGATGTGTTTTTCCGAAGCGTGGCGCAATTCTGGAACGGCGACGCCGTGGGCGTATTGCTCACCGGCATGGGCCGCGACGGCGCGCAGGGCTTGAAGTCGATGCGTCAGCGCGGCTACCTGACCATCGCCCAGGACCAGCTCAGCAGCGCTGTGTATGGAATGCCCAAAGCGGCGGCGGCCATTGACGCAGCTGTTGAAATTCGTCCGCTGGAGCGGATCGCACCCCGACTGATGGACGTATTTTCACGATGAACTCGAGCCAGCGCGTAGGCAGTATCCAGGTGACAACGCATGATTGATCTACAGATCGAAGCCTTCAGGTCCAACGACAACAACAAGTCGATGGTACTTCTGGTGGACGACCAGGCCATGATTGGCGAAGCCATCCGTCGCAGCCTCAGCGACGAGGCTAACATCGACTTCCATTTCTGTGCCGACCCGCAGCAGGCCATCAACCAGGCCATGCGGATCAAGCCGACGGTGATCCTTCAGGATCTGATCATGCCGGGCCTCGATGGCCTGTCGCTGGTGCGCGACTATCGCAATCATCCGGCCACCCAGGACATTCCGATCATCGTCCTGTCGACCAAGGAAGACCCGCTGATCAAGAGCGCCGCTTTCGCCGCAGGCGCCAACGACTACCTGGTCAAGCTGCCCGACACCATCGAGCTGGTGGCGCGCATCCGCTACCACTCCAAGTCGTACCTGACCCTGCTGCAGCGCGACGAGGCCTACCGTGCGCTGCGCGTGAGCCAGCAACAGCTGCTGGACACCAACCTGGTGCTGCAGCGGCTGATGAATTCCGACGGCCTGACCGCGTTGTCCAACCGGCGTCACTTCGACGAGTACCTGGAACTGGAATGGCGTCGCGCCATGCGCGACAAGACCCAGCTGTCACTGCTGATGATCGACGTCGACTACTTCAAGTCCTACAACGACAACTTTGGCCACCTGGCCGGCGACGAAGCCCTGCGCCGCGTGGCCGACGCCATCCGCCACTCCAGCAACCGCTCGAGCGATCTGCCGGCGCGCTATGGCGGCGAAGAGTTCGCCTTGGTCCTGCCCGGCACCTCGCCCGGCGGCGCCCGGCTGGTCGCCGAAAAGCTGCGCCAGACCATCGCCGCCCTGAACATCCCGCACATCGCACCCCAGGCCGATGCCTGCCTGACGGTCAGCATCGGTCTGTCGACCATGACCCCGCAGCAGTCCAGCCACTGCCGCGAACTGATACTGGCCGCCGACAAGGGCCTGTACACGGCCAAGCACAATGGGCGCAATCAGGTGGTAGTGGGCGAGCAGGAGTAGGGCTTCACCAAAAAAACGCGCATCCCCAGCTCGACGGGCTGCTGTGCAGGGTCGGCTGCGGTATACTCTCCGGCTTTTCACACGTTACGCACGAGAGCTGCCCGCCATGGAAATCAACCCGATCCTTAACAGCATCAAGGACCTGTCCGAGCGCTCCGAAACCATTCGGGGGTATCTTTGACTACGATCAAAAGCATGAGCGTCTGACCGAAGTCAATCGCGAGCTTGAAGATCCTGCTGTCTGGAACAACCCTGCCTACGCCCAGGAACTGGGTCGCGAGCGTTCGCTGCTGGCGCAGATCGTCGACACCCTCGACGAAATGAACGCCGGCCTGAGCGACGCCAAAGACCTGCTGCAAATGGCTGCCGAAGAAGAAGACCAGGGCGCCGTCGACGACGTGTCCGCCGAGGTCGAGCGTCTGCGCGCCCAGCTCGAGAAGCTGGAATTCCGCCGCATGTTCAGCGGTGAAATGGACGCCAACAACGCCTACCTGGACATCCAGGCCGGCTCCGGCGGCACCGAAGCCCAGGACTGGGCCAACATCCTGTTGCGCATGTACCTGCGCTGGGCCGACAAACGCGGCTTCGACACCACCATCATGGAGCTGTCGGCTGGCGAAGTCGCCGGTATCAAGGGCGCCACCCTGCACATCAAGGGCGAGTACGCCTTTGGCTGGTTGCGCACCGAGATCGGTGTCCACCGTTTGGTGCGCAAGAGCCCGTTCGACTCCGGCAACCGTCGCCATACCTCGTTTTCGGCGGTGTTCGTATCTCCGGAAATCGATGACAACATCGAGATCGACATCAACCCGGCCGATCTGCGCATCGACACCTACCGCTCCTCCGGTGCCGGTGGCCAGCACGTCAACACCACCGACTCGGCGGTGCGTATCACCCACGTGCCGACCAACACCGTGGTCAGCTGCCAGAACGAACGTTCGCAGCATGCCAACAAGGACACGGCGATGAAGATGTTGCGTGCGCGCTTGTACGAGCAGGAAGTGCAGAAGCGCAACGCCGCCTCGCAGGCCATGGAAGACAGCAAGTCGGACATCGGCTGGGGTCACCAGATCCGCTCCTACGTGCTCGACGCTTCGCGGATCAAGGATCTGCGCACCAACATCGAACGCAGCGACTGCGACAAGGTGCTCGACGGCGACATCGACGAATACCTCGAAGCCAGCTTGAAACAAGGGCTGTAACACCGCCGGGCAGGTCGACGCGCCCAACGCGTCGGCCTGCCACGGCTGGCCTGCCCGCGATCCCGGCGCCGTAGTCGGGAGCAACGAACCCGTGATGGAAAATCTGAAGACATGAGCGACCAACAACTCGACCCGCAAGACCTGCAACAGGAAGAAAACAACCTGATCGCCCTGCGCAAGGAAAAGCTTGCTGCCGTGCGTGCCCAAGGCCAGGCCTTCCCCAACGACTTCCGTCGCGACAACTATGCAGGCGACTTGCAGAAGCAGTACGTCGACAAGACCAAGGAAGAGTTGGCCGAGGCAGCGATTCCGGTCAAGGTCGCCGGTCGCATCATGCTCAACCGTGGCTCGTTCATGGTGATCCAGGACATGACCGGGCGCATTCAGGTCTACGTCAACCGCAAGACCCTGCCCGAAGAAACCCTGGCTCAGGTGAAAACCTGGGACATGGGCGACATCATCGCCGCCGAAGGTACCCTGGCCCGTTCCGGCAAGGGCGACCTGTACGTCGAGATGACCAGTGTGCGCCTGCTGACCAAGTCGCTGCGCCCGTTGCCCGACAAGCACCACGGCTTGACCGATACCGAGCAGCGCTACCGCCAGCGCTACGTCGACCTGATCGTCAACGAAGACGTGCGCGATACCTTCCGCGTGCGCTCCCAGGTCATCGCCCATATCCGCAGCTTCCTGGCCAAGCGTGACTTCCTCGAAGTCGAGACGCCGATGCTGCAGACCATTCCCGGCGGCGCCGCGGCCAAGCCGTTCGAAACCCACCACAATGCCCTGGACATGGAAATGTTCCTGCGCATCGCCCCGGAGCTGTACCTCAAGCGCCTGGTGGTCGGTGGCTTCGAGAAGGTGTTCGAGATCAACCGCAACTTCCGCAACGAAGGCGTCTCGACTCGGCACAACCCCGAGTTCACCATGCTCGAGTTCTACCAGGCGTATGCCGACTACGAAGACAACATGGACCTCACCGAAGAGCTGTTCCGTGAGTTGGCGCAGCTGGTACTGGGCAGCACCGACGTGCCCTACGGCGACAAGGTGTTCCATTTCGGCGAGCCGTTCGTGCGCCTGTCGGTGTTCGATTCGATCCTCAAGTACAACCCCGAGCTGACCGCCGATGACTTGAACGACATCGACAAGGCCCGCGCCATTGCCAAGAAGGCTGGCGCCAAGGTGCTGGGCTTCGAAGGTCTGGGCAAACTACAGGTGATGATTTTCGAAGAGCTGGTCGAGCACAAGCTGGAGCAGCCGCACTTCATTACCCAGTACCCGTTCGAGGTGTCGCCACTGGCCCGTCGCAACGACGATAATCCCAACGTCACCGACCGCTTCGAGCTGTTCATCGGCGGCCGCGAGATCGCCAACGCCTACTCCGAGCTCAACGACGCGGAAGATCAGGCCGCGCGCTTCATGGCCCAGGTGGCCGACAAGGACGCCGGCGACGACGAGGCCATGCATTACGACGCCGATTTCGTTCGCGCGCTGGAGTACGGCATGCCGCCGACGGCTGGCGAAGGGATCGGGATCGATCGCCTGGTCATGCTGCTGACCGATTCGCCTTCGATCCGCGATGTCATCCTGTTCCCGCACATGCGGCCCCAAGCCTGACAATGATTGACCAGCCGCCCCATGGGGCGGCTTTTTTATGCGTGCCCTCCCACTTACTCAAAGGACAAGAGCAGTGATCCCAGCAGCACCCAGACAAGGAGCCGCCAGCGTCGCCTCGACGCTCGCCCGCAACGTTCAATACCAGGGACGCAAGGCCAGCCGCCAGGGCAGCGAACTGCGCCGGCAGGCCATTCTCGACGCGGCCATGCGCATTGTCGTGCGTGACGGCGTGCGCGGCGTGCGCCACCGCGCCGTGGCTGCCGAAGCCGGGGTGCCGCTGTCGGCCACCACCTATTATTTCAAGGACATCGATGACCTGCTCAACGATGCCTTCGCCCAGTACGTCGAGCGCAGCGCCGTGTTCATGGCCAAGCTGTGGAGCAACACCGAAGACTTGCTGCGTGCACTGATTGCCCGTGGCGACGGCAGCCCACAGGCTCGCGCCCAGCTGGCCGATGAAATCGCCCGGCTCACCGCCGACTACGTCATGCACCAGTTGCAGACCCGTCGCGACCAATTGATCGCCGAGCAAGCCTTTCGCCAGGAGGCCCTGCTCAACCCGCGGCTGGCCTCGCTGGTGCTGGCCCATCAGGACATTCTTCTGCAAGGCGGCCGGCAGATGCTCGAGGTGCTGGGTTCGCGCGATCCGGTGCAGGATGCACAGGTGTTGACGGCGATTATCGGGCGGATGGAATATCAGGGGCTGCTGGCCGGTACCCAGGCTGACGCCGACCGTGAGATGCTCGGCATTCTTACCCGTTTCATGCAGTGGGTACTGGGCTGAGCCCATGCAGTGAACGGTCCGCTGCCGGCGGACCCAGCCAGAACGAGGAGCAGTAGGGTGGACGAGTATCAGCAGACGATTCGAGGCCTGTCCGACCGGATCGTGCAGGCACAGACGCCGATTCGCGTGCTCGATGCGGTGAAATGGGACGACTCCATTCGGCACGGCTTCCTGCAGGCGGGCGGCAAGCAGATGCCGGCGGTGGATCGCGACTACTACCAGAATCGCGCGCTGGGCTTCGACTCCAGTGCGGTCAAGCTGGAATTCCAGAACATCGAACGCGATATCACTCGCCAGCTCGGGCAGTTCAATCCGGTCGGGCAGATCATGCGCCGCATGTGCAAGGAGTACCGCATGGTGGTGCGCATGCTCGAGGCTCGCGGCACCGAGGACTTCGGTCTGATCTCCCAGGAACTGTACGGTGCCGCCTCCGACGCCTTCCACGCCGGCGATCCGACCCTGGCCGATCTGGGCCTGATGCTTTCGGATTACCTGAACAACATCGCCGGCCGTGGCGACCTCAAGGACGAAGCCAAGACCCTGACCGCCAAAGATGCGGTGAACCTGTTGCAAGGGCGCCTGAACCGGGTATTCGGTGAAACCGAGGGCACCATTCGCGTGTTCGAGTCCGATGGCATCGTCGCCGACGCCGCCGCTGGCGCGGACTACATCAAGATTCGCAGCGACGCCATGTTCAACGAACGCGACGTGCGCGCTTTGGAGGTACACGAGGGCCTGGTGCACGTCGCCACCACGCTCAACGGCCAGAACCAGCCGATCTGCACGTTTTTGTCCAAGGGACCGCCGTCCTCCACGGTGACCCAGGAAGGCTTGGCCATCCTGATGGAAGTGATCGCGTTCGCGTCCTATCCCAGTCGGCTGCGCAAACTGACCAACCGCACCCGCGCGATCCACATGGTCGAAGAGGGCGCCGACTTTCTGCAGGTGTTCGACTTCTTCCGCGAGGAGGGCTTCGAAATGCCCGAAGCCTACGGCAACGCGAGCCGGGTGTTCCGCGGCTCGACCCCGACCGGTCTGCCCTTCACCAAGGACCTGTCGTACCTGAAGGGCTTCATCATGGTCTACAACTACATCCAGCTGGCCGTGCGCAAGGGCAAGCTGGAACAGGTGCCGCTGCTGTTCTGCGGCAAGACCACCCTGGAAGACATGCGCACGCTGCGCCAGCTGGTCGACGAAGGGCTGGTGACGCCGCCCAAGTACCTGCCCGAACAGTTTCGCGACATGAATGCGTTGTCCGCCTGGATGTGCTTCTCGAACTTCCTCAACCATCTGAGCCTGGACCGAATTGAAGCCGACTACTCGAACATCCTCTGAGCGGCCGCCGCAGCGCCGCTGGCGTACCGCGCTGGCGCTGGCCCTGACGGTCAGCCTGTCCGGCTGCAGTTCGCTGCTGTTCTACCCGGAGCCTGGTTTGCCGTTCACGCCCGCCAAGGCGGGCCTGGCCTATGAGGACGTTACGCTGACGGCCGCCGATGGTACGCGCCTGCATGGCTGGTGGTTGCCTGCAAAACCCGGGGTCGAAGTCAAAGGCACCGTGCTGCACCTGCATGGCAACGGTGGCAACCTGGCCTGGCACCTGGGCGGCAGCTGGTGGCTGCCCGAGCAGGGTTATCAGGTGCTGATGCTCGACTACCGTGGCTATGGATTGTCCGAAGGCTCACCGCAGCTGCCGCAGATCTATCAGGACATCGACAGCGCTTTCGCCTGGCTGCAGACCCGCGCCGAGGTCCGCGACAAACCCTTGGTGTTGCTAGGCCAAAGCCTGGGTGGGGCGATGGCCGTGCATTACCTGGCCGAGCATCCGCAGCAGCGTCAGCGCATCGAGGCGCTGGTCCTTGATGGTGTGCCGGCCAGCTACAGGGCTGTGGGTCGTCATGCCTTGAGCACATCCTGGGTCACCTGGCCCTTGCAGGTGCCGTTGTCCTGGTGGGTGCCCGACGCCGACAGTGCCATAGGCTCCATCGAGCGCCTGCAAGGCACGCCCATGCTGATCTTCCAGAGCATCGACGATCCGATCGTGCCACTGGACAATGCGCTGCAACTGTATCGCCAGGCGCCGTTGCCACGGGTGTTGCAACTGACCCGTGGCGGCCATGTGCAAACCTTCGCCGACCCCACCTGGCGTCAGGTCATGCTGCGCTACCTGGACGACCCACGGCATTTCAACGGCATCCGTCGGCTGGGCGAGATACCCAACTATCCCACGCCTGCCGAATCGGTGCCCGCAGCTCACAAATGAAAACGCCCCGGTGATCACTCACCGGGGCGTTCGTTTACAGTGGGTGGATCAACGCATGGACGAGCGTGGGGCCACTGGCTGGTTGTCGTTGGAAATGGTCACTTCCACACGACGGTTCTGGGCACGGCCCGAGTTGCTGGTGTTGTCGGCAACTGGGTATTCCTTGCCCAGGCCCTGGGCAACGATACGCGAAGGCTCGACGCCTGCACGAACCAGTGCGGCCATTACGGAGTTGGCGCGGCGCTCGGACAGGCTCTGGTTGTAGGCAGCCGAACCGGTGCTGTCGGTGTAGCCTTCGACGATGACCTTGCGATCAGGGTTTTCCTGAAGGAACTGGGCCAGCTTGGCAACGTTGACGAATGCGGACGACTTCAGCTCAGCCTTGTTCAGGTCGAACAGCACGTCACCGAAGGTCACCAGGGTACCGCGGTCAGTCTGCTTGGCGTTCAGGCTGTCCTGAAGCTTCTTGATCTGAGCGTCGCGGGCATCCAGACGAGCCTGGGCGCGTTGAGCTGCAGCACCTTTGAGGGTTTCCTCGGCGCTGCGCAGGGCGATGGTCTGCTTGGCCACTTCAACGCGCTGGTTGGTCAGGTAGGCCAGCTGGTCGACTTTCTTGGCATCGGCGTCGTCGCGGAAAGCCTTGTCAGCCTTGTCCAGCCATTCCGACGCATCCTTGGTTTCCAGGGCCGCCAGTTGTACCGACTTGGGGTTGGTCTGCAAGGAAGAGAAATTGGTCCGCGCCTGTTCCAGGTTGGGGTTCGGCGGGGTAGAGCAAGCTGCCAGGCCAACGCTGAGGGCCAACAGGGCAGGAACCATCAATTGTTTACGCATAATCTTCATCCTTTATTCGAGTTCAAGTCGCGATGGGCAGCTTACTGAGCGCTGCGCAGGCCTTCTTCACGCAGGTCCTGGACACCTTGCTTGGCGTCCTGCACGGCCTTGGCGGCTTTGCCAGCCTGCGCCTTGCGCTCGGCCAGACGTGCGTCCCACTCGGCCTGTTCGGCAAGAACCTTGGCCTTCTCGTAGTTCTTGTCGTGCATGGCAATTTCAGCCTGCTTGAACTTGTCCTGCGCAGCCTTCATTTCCACGGCGGCGTATTCGGTACCGCCAGCGCTCACGGCGCTGTTCACGGCCGACTCGGTCACGGCGTACTGTTCAGTCGGGGGCTTGCCAGCGCAGCCAGCCAGAACGAAGGTGGTGCCCAGTGCGAGAGCAGCCAGTTTCAGCCCGCGCAGCGGGTTGGACGAGGTTTTGGCAGTACGGGTATTCATGGCTTTCAACTCCATTGGATAGCTCCTGAAAAACATCAAAATCCATGACAGTCGAACGTTTCACGCGCCTGGGTAAGCCCGGCGACTAGCACACGCCGCTGGCTGTAATGGTTAAACGTTGGGACACAAGGCAATTTTGAATAGTTCAGAAATTTGTCCGAATGGGCGAGTTTTGTCTGGCGCCGTTGGTTTGTCATACGACTGACAACTTGGTCGGGGTTTGCGACATCCATGGGCCATCGGCAGGCGATGGCTTGTGGGTCAGGCGTCGGTGGCGAGCTGTGTGGTGAAGCTCTCCACCGCACCAAGCACACGTTTCGCGCCGTCCTGAATCTCGGTGATGACGGTGCCCGCCTGGTTGGCCAGGTGCAGGCCAGATTCGGCTTTGTGCTTGCCAGCGCCGATGGTGGCTACCGCATCGGTGGCCAGCTTTTGATTGCGCTGCACCACGCTCTCGATCTCCGAGGTGGCTTGGGTCGTACGTGAAGCCAACTGGCGAACTTCATCGGCGACCACGGCGAAACCGCGACCCTGCTCACCCGCGCGTGCCGCTTCGATGGCCGCATTCAGCGCCAGCAGGTTGGTTTGCGCGGCGATGCCGCTGATGGTCTTGATGATGTTGGAGATCACCTGGCTCTGCTCGTCCAGCGCCTCGATGCCTTCCGCAGCGCTTTGCATGTGGTGCGCCAGGTCCTTCATGACGTTGACCGTCTCGCGCACGACCTCGGCCCCGCGCAAGGCCGTTTCATCGGTGCGTACCGACGTGTCGTACGCCACCGTGGCCGCTTCGGCAATGGCGATCTCCCGTTCCACCATCTCGGTGATGACGGTCGCAACCTTCACGACTTTGTACACGTTGGCGTTGCCATCGCGGACCGGGTTGTAGGAAGCCTCGAGCCATACCGTACGACCGCGGCTATCCACACGCTCGAAGCGCTCGGCGACGAACTCCCCGCGACGCAGCCGTTCCCAGAACGCCTGGTAATCGCTGGAGTTGGCGATTTCACTGCTGCAGAACATTCGGTGATGCTTGCCCTTGACCTGCTCCAGGCCGTAGCCCATCGCTTGCAGAAACAGGTCATTGGCGGTCAGCACATTGCCGCTCAGGTGGAACTCGATGACTGCCGTGGAGCGCAACAGCGCCTGGATGAAGTTCTCGTGGGCGCGCGATGTCTCGATGGTGTTGGTCAGGTCGCTGGCATAGCAGGAGAACTTGACCAGCTTGCCGTCCGTGGAGCGCACGGGGTGCATGATGACCCGCAGCCAGGTTTCATGGCCGTCCTTGCGCACCAGTCGCCAGGCGCCACAGAAATGCTCCCCCTGCCGTATGGCGGTGCGCACGCGTGCGTAGTGCTGGTCGTTTTGCGCATTCTGGGCAACGAGGCTTTCCAATGGCTTGCCCACGAGCTCGTCGTTACGGTATTGCAGCACGTTTTCGAAATTGGCATTCACGCCCAGGATGCACCCCTGAGGGTCGAGCCGCAGATGGATGGTTTCTTCGTCCAGGCCCTGGCGGATCTGCCGAACGATCGCCACCTCTTCACGCAAGGCGGCCAGTTCATTTTTCATGCGTTTTGAAGCAAACATGGCGCGAGCCTCGGAGAAGGAGATGGCATCCAGCGTATCGACAGCGTGCGCACATACTTAAGCCCCGAACTTAACCCCCGAACGCGCACGCGCACGTGTAAAGCGCCTGGCCATGAAAAACCCGGCACGAAGGCCGGGTTCTTTCAAGCGTTGTAGATCAGTGCATCGAAGCGCGAGACCTGACGGGTTGGTTGTCGTTGGAAATGGTCACCTCGACTCGGCGATTCTGCGCCCGACCCAATGCGTTGCCGTTGCTCGCCACCGGGTAGGACATGCCTAGCCCTTGCGCCACGATGCGCTCGGGGCTCACACCCGCGCGTACCAACTGCACCAGTACGGCATTGGCGCGTCGTTGCGACAGGGTCTGGTTGAAGCCAGCCGAACCGGTGCTGTCGGTATGGCCCTCGACGATTACCTTGCGGTCCAGGTTGTCACGCAGAAAGTCCGCCAAGCGGGCAATGTTGTCGTACGCACTGGTACGCAGTTCGGCCTGCCCGGTTTCGAACAGCACATCGCCAAAAGTGACCAGGCTGCCACGCTCGGTCTGCTGCACGGCCATCGCTTCGGCTGCGGGCTGCTTGGCGTTGAGGCTTTCCTGAAGCTTCTTGATCTGCGCATCGCGCGCTTCCAGGCGGGCCTGGGCGCGCAATGCAGCGACACCTTGGATAGCCTGTTCGGCCGTGCGCAGTTCGATGGTCTGCTTGGCCACCTCGACCCGCTGATTGGTCAGGTAGGCCTGATGGCCCACCTGCTCATCGGCTTCCTTGGCGCGGGCGGCTTTCTCGGCGCGCTCCAGCCAGTCGGCGGCGTCCTTGGTTTCCAGGGCGGCCAATTGCACCGACTTGGGGTTGCCTTGCAGATCGGCGAAATTGGCCTGGGCCTGCACCAATTGCGGGTTGGGGGTCTTGGAGCAGGCAGCCAGCAGTACAACCAGCGCCGACAGGGCGGGGAACTTGAATTTAGTCTTCACGGTAATTTCCTGAATCTTGAAAGAAGAACGCGGGAGCCCGGCTCAGGAAGCAGCGCGCAGGCCTTCCTCGCGCAGGTCCTGGACGCCCTGGCGGCCGTCTTCGACGGCGCGGCGGGCCTTGGCGGCCTGAGCCTTGCGCTCGGCAACGCGAGCGTCCCACTCGGCTTGTTCGGCCAGGCGGCGGGCTGCCTCGTAGTGCTTGCCGTGCAGGGCGATTTCGGCGTCCTTGAGCTTGTCCTGGGCGGACTTCATTTCGACAGCGGCGAACTCGGTGCCGCCAGCGCTCACCGCCGCATTGACTGCCGAGCGGCTGACCGCATATTGCTCGACCGGCGCCATGCCGGCGCAGCCCGTCAGGACGACACCGGCAGCGAGGCACACGAGGGATGTTTTCAAAGGGCCGAAAGACGACCGTACGCTGGATGTATTCACGCGATAGTGCTCCATTGAACAGCGATTGATTGCTTCGTCCGCCAGCTGCGGCACGCCGACCCAGGCCTGCTGCCGCGATGCACTACGGACAGATGGGTGGCCATTTCCTGGCTCTTTTTTTCCCGAGTCTACAATCGCTTTTGAACACTATCCTATTGATTTGTATGAGTTTTAGGCTCAGGTTTGGAATTTTTTTATGACTATTTGACCCAGCCGTTCCTGTGCGTAGGAAGCTTCTGAAGCTTCCTGGTCCAAGCTCATTTCGCAGTGTCGTCCGTGGTGTTTTTCAGGCGCTCCAGGTGCTCTCGCGACAGCGCCAGGAAACGAGGCGTCGCGCCAATATCCTCATACAGAGGGTCGCCTTCCTCGTCGGTGGCAATGACCTTGGTCCCCTTGACGTAGGGAAAGCTGCCTTCGAGCTCTTCAAGTGCCGCACCGATCAGCTCGCCGAGCAGTTCCTGAGCATGATGCTTGGGGTACATCTGGGTCAGGGCGGCCAGGCGCGCCGCCGATTCCATGTCCAGGCGGATATTGATACCGGTGTCGGTCAGGCGACCCTTGGCGTTCTGTTCCCAATGCTCGGCCAGTTCGTGAATCTTCATAAACACCTCATGTGCCGGTTATTCACGCCCCTGTCTGTCGCGCTTGTCAGCCTCGTCCAGGCTGGGGCACTCTTTGCGGTATAGATCATTCGTTGCATAGACCAGTTGTAGAGCCATTTTTCCCGTGCTTGTTCAGTGGCCCAGGCGATCCCATCACACGCCGCGCCGGGCTGGCTGGACGGGCAAACCGTTTCCAAGCCACGGAGAATGCCGATGTCCGATATCGATCTGCGCCTGCGCGAAGACGTGCACCTGCTCGGTGAGTTGCTGGGCAATACCATTCGCGAGCAGTACGGCGATGCCTTTCTGGAAAAGATCGAGCGCATTCGCCGCGGCGCCAAGGCCGACCGTCGACGGGATCCGACCGGTGATGCGGTCAGCGCCGAGCTGAGGTCCAGTCTGGACGACCTCGGTGAGGAAGAACTGCTGCCCGTGGCCCGAGCGTTCAACCAATTCCTCAACCTGGCCAATATCTGCGAGCAGTACCAACTGATCCGCCGTCGCGACGAGGGCCAGCCTGAACCCTTCGAAAACCTTGCCCTGGGCGAGTTGCTGGGGCGGCTGACGGCCGCCGGGCATAGCCCCGACGCGTTGGCGCGACAACTGGTGGCGCTGGATATCGAGTTGGTGTTGACCGCCCACCCTACCGAAGTCGCGCGCCGCACCCTGATCCAGAAATACGACGCGATCGCCGCTCAGCTGGCCTTGCACGACCATCGCGACCTTACCAGCGCCGAACGCAATGCCGTGCGTGAGCGCCTGCAGCGCCTGATCGCCGAGGCCTGGCACACCGAAGAGATCCGCCGCACCCGGCCGACGCCGGTGGACGAGGCCAAATGGGGCTTCGCGGTCATCGAGAATTCACTGTGGCAGGCGGTGCCCAACCATCTGCGCCGGGTCGACGCCGCTTTGCAGGCCGCCACCGGGCAACGCTTGCCCCTGGGCGCCGCGCCGATCCGCTTCGCTTCGTGGATGGGCGGCGACCGCGATGGCAACCCGAATGTCACGGCCAAGGTCACCCGTGAAGTGCTGTTGCTGGCTCGCTGGATGGCAGCCGATCTGTTTCTGCGCGATGTCGATCAACTGGCCGCCGATCTGTCGATGCAGCAGGCCAGTGCGCCGCTCCTGGCCCATGCACCTGACAGCAGCGAGCCCTACCGCACGGTGCTCAAGCAGTTACGCGAGCGCCTGCGGGCCACGCGCAACTGGGCCCATGCGTCGCTGCCGGGCGACCAGCCGGCCGATGCTCAGGTGCTGCAGGACAATCGCGAGCTGATCGAGCCGCTGCAGCTGTGCTTCGACTCGCTGCACGCCTGTGGCATGGGCGTGATCGCCGACGGACCGCTGCTGGACTGCCTGCGCCGCGCCGTGACCTTCGGCCTGTTCCTGGTGCGCCTCGACGTGCGTCAGGACTCGACCCGACATCGCGGGGCGCTGAGCGAGATCACCGAATACCTGGGGCTGGGTCGCTTCGATGACTGGGACGAGGCAGCACGAATCGACTTTCTGGTGCGTGAGCTGGCCAATCGCCGGCCGCTGCTGCCGACCTGTTTCGAGCCCAGTGAGGACACCGCCGAAGTGCTCGCCACGTGCCGCGAAGTGGCGGCGGCGCCGGCTGCGTCGTTGGGCTCCTACGTGATCTCCATGGCCGGCGCTGCCTCCGACGTGCTGGCAGTGCAGCTGCTGCTCAAGGAGTCCGGCCTGCGCCGCTCGATGCGCGTGGTGCCGTTGTTCGAAACCCTGGCCGACCTCGATAACGCCGGTCCCGTGCTGGAGCGCCTGCTGCAACTGCCCGACTACCGCGGCACGCTGCAAGGTCCGCAGGAAATCATGATCGGCTATTCCGATTCGGCCAAGGATGCCGGGACCACGGCAGCCGCGTGGGCGCAGTATCGGGCGCAGGAAACCCTGGTGAACATCTGCCAGGCGCACGGCGTCGAGCTGTTGCTGTTCCATGGTCGCGGCGGCACGGTGGGCCGTGGTGGCGGCCCGGCCCATGCGGCCATCCTCTCGCAACCGCCAGGTTCGGTAGCGGGCCGCTTCCGCACTACCGAGCAGGGGGAAATGATTCGTTTCAAATTCGGCCTGCCGGATATCGCCGAGCAGAACCTGAACCTGTATGTGGCGGCCGTGCTGGAAGCCACCGTGCTGCCGCCGCCATTGCCCGAGCCCGCCTGGCGCACGGTCATGGACGAGCTGGCGGGGCAGGGCGTCAAGGCGTACCGGCAGGTGGTGCGTGAGCATCCGCACTTCGTCGAGTACTTTCGCCAGGCCACGCCGGAACAGGAGCTTGGCCGACTGCCATTGGGCAGTCGGCCGGCCAAGCGTCGGCAGGGAGGTATCGAGAGCCTGCGAGCCATCCCGTGGATCTTCGGCTGGACCCAGACCCGGCTGATGCTGCCCGCCTGGCTGGGATGGGAAGCAGCCCTGGGTGCAGCGCTGGCCCGTGGCGAAGGGGATCGACTGGCTTCGATGCGCGCGCAGTGGCCATTTTTCCGCACGCGCATCGACATGCTCGAAATGGTACTGGCCAAGGCCGACGCCGAGATTGCGGCCTTGTACGACCTGCGTCTGGTCGAGCCTGACTTGCAACCGCTGGGCGCGCAGCTGCGCGACCTATTGTCGCAGTGCTGCACGGCCGTGCTGGGGCTGACCGGGCAGACACACCTGCTCGCACACAGCCCGACGACCCTGGAGTTCTTCAGCCTGCGCAATACGTATCTGGATCCGTTGCACCTGCTGCAGGCCGAACTGCTGGCACGCTCGCGGGCGCGCGAAGCGGCGCTGGACAGCCCTCTGGAACAGGCATTGCTGGTCACCGTGGCCGGTATAGCCGCCGGGCTGCGCAATACCGGTTGAGTCATGTGGTCGATGGGCGCGGCGCGAAAGCGCCGCCGTAGCCACAACCCAGGTGCAACCGATCGGCGGTGACACCTGGTACAACCCCTGCCGGACGCCTTGCCGGGGCGCGGGTGCCTGCGACTTTCGGTGGCTTGTGTGCCCCGTGCACGCTGTGTATCTTGATCAGCCTTTGGCCGTTTTGCGGCCATCATTTTTTTTGGGAAGGGCTTCTGCCGTCAGCGCGGCGGGAGCAGATCTGACGACTATCTATAAGAAATCGAGAGGAGCACATCGATGCGCGTGATTCTGCTGGGAGCTCCCGGGGCCGGTAAAGGTACTCAGGCTAAATTCATCACCGAAAAATTCGGTATCCCGCAAATTTCCACTGGCGACATGCTCCGCGCTGCGGTCAAGGCCGGTACCGAATTGGGCGTTCTGGCCAAGAGCGTCATGGACAGCGGCGGCCTGGTGTCCGACGACCTGATCATTGCCCTGGTGAAGGAGCGCATTGCCCAGTCCGATTGCGCCAATGGCTTCCTGTTCGATGGTTTCCCGCGCACTATTCCTCAGGCCGAAGCCCTGGTCACCAACGGCGTTGTGCTCGATCACGTCCTGGAAATCGCGGTCGACGACGAAGAGATCGTCCAGCGTATCGCCGGCCGTCGTGTCCACGAGGCCTCGGGTCGCGTCTACCACACCGTCTACAATCCGCCGCGCGAAGAAGGCAAGGATGACGTGACCGGTGACGCGCTGGTACAGCGCAAGGACGACACCGAGGAAACCGTGCGTCATCGCCTCTCGGTCTACCACTCGCAGACCAAGCCGCTGGTGGCCTTTTACCGCGACTTGTCGGCCGCGCAGGGCAAGCCCAAGTGCAGCCATGTCGAAGGCGTCGGCTCGGTGAACGACATCACTGCCAAGGTGCTTGCCGCACTGAGCTGAGGAGTGGGCATCGGCACCTGTCGTGTCGGCCACCGCCTTGTCATGAACGGCCCGCTTGCGGGCCGTAGTTGTCTATAATCGCCACTTTCCCACATTGCCTGGACCCTTTCGATGACCACCCTGCTGGCCCTGGACACTGCCACTGAAGCCTGCTCCGTCGCTTTGCTGCACGATGGCAAAGTGTCGAGCCACTATGAAGTGATCCCGCGCCTGCACGCGCAGAAGTTGCTGCCCATGATCAAGACCCTGCTGGCAGAGGCGGGCGTGGCGCTTTCGGCCGTCGATGCGATCGCTTTCGGGCGTGGGCCGGGCGCGTTCACTGGGGTACGTATCGCGGTGGGCGTGGTCCAGGGCCTGGCGTTCGGCCTGGATCGTCCGGTGCTGCCAGTGTCCAACCTGGCCCTGCTGGCGCAACGGGCCTGGCGCGAGCACGGCGTCAGCCAGGTCGCGGCCGCCATCGACGCGCGCATGGACGAAGTGTATTGGGGTTGCTATCAGGAACACGCCGGGGAAATGCGTTTGCAGGGTGAGGAAGGGGTGTTCGCACCCGAACGCGCCCAGTTGCCGCCCCAGGCCACCGGTAGTTGGTTTGGTGCAGGCACTGGCTGGACCTATGCCGAGCATATTGCCATCGCAACCGTGGGGCGCGACGCCGAATTGCTGCCCCATGCCCAGGACCTGCTGGAACTGGCGCGTTTCGCCTGGGCTCGAGGCGAAGGACTGCCTGCCGATGGCGCCCAGCCGGTTTACCTGCGGGACAACGTCGCCACGCCGAAAAAGTCGCTTTTGTAATACACTTCGTCGGCGTTCACGCCCGTAGTGCGCATTTCATCGGCAGAATCTGCCCTGGCGATAAAACTTTGCTGCAATTTGTGGTCTAGTGATCACTTGGGTCGCTGCACGACGGTGTGGCGGCTTATTTCGACGATCGAGTGAACCTCATGCGTATCGATGGCATTTCCTCCCAGGCTTATCCAATCAAGCGCAAGCCGCTTGCGGAAAAGGCGCGGGTGCAGGAATCCGTCGATGACATCGAAGGCGAGTTCGAAACCCCCGCGCAACCCACGGCCCAGCGCTCCCGCGCACGCGGCGCCAGTGTCCCGGCGCGCCAGCAGGACATGATCTTCCCCCGCTCGATGAGCCGCCGCGCCGCCGACGCTCTGGGCATGTACCTGAGCACCCAGGGTTTCGTCGAATGGGACAATGAAGTCCTGGGTCTGGATGTGCATATCTGACTGTGCCCAGCCTGCCTTATTTCATCGGTTGTCCTTCGTGGAGTGAAAACGCCTGGCGCGATTACTTCTATCCACGTGATGCGCGCCCCCCTGATTTCCTCGCACTCTACGGCCAAGTGTTCAACGCCGTGGAGGGCAACACCACGTTCTACGCACGGCCCGCGCCCAGTACGGTGGAACGCTGGGCCACGAGCATGCCGCCTGAGTTCCGCTTCACGGCAAAGCTGCCGCGCGACATCAGCCACGGTGGTGATCTGCGCGAGCAATTGGGCGCGGCGGAGGATTTCTGCCGACTACTCGCGCCCCTGGGCGACCGGGTAGCACCTCTGTGGCTGCAGTTGCCGGCGTCGTTCGCACCGTGGCGACTGGCGGAGTTGATCGGCTTCATCGACATCCTGCAGCGGCCTCTTGCCGTGGAAGTCCGTCATGGTGCGTTTTTCGCCCGTGGTGACGAAGAGCGCCTGCTCAACAACTTGCTGCGCGAGCGCAATGTCGAGCGTATCTGCCTGGACCCCCGGGCCTTGTTCAGCTGTACTTCGGATGCACCCGCCGTGCTCCATGCCCAGGCCAAGAAACCTCGTGTGCCGCCGCGTCCGGCGGCGTTCAGCAACAGCCCGCAAGTACGTTTCATCGGCCACCCGCAGTTGGAGGCGAACGAGCCTTTCCTGACGCCTTGGGTGGAGAAGATCGCTGGCTGGATCGAAGAAGGGCGCACGCCCTACATCTTTCTGCACACGGCCGACAACCTGCTGGCGCCGGCCTTGGCCCGGCGCTTCCACGCGCGCCTGATGGAACGTTTGCCCGGTCTGCCAGCCTTAATGGAACTGCCTCGGGAGCCGCAGACGGCGCAGCTTGGCCTGCTCTGACCCTCTACCCGCGGCGGTTTTCTTCAGCTATGCCGAGCAGAGGTCGATGTGCTGCGATTGCTGATCATCCTGCTGGTGCTGGCCGCCGGCCCCGTTGCTGTATGGCGGGGCTGGATCGAGGTGCCCGATCGGTGGAACCCGTGGGCGCCGCTGGACATTGCCGAGCCGGTGAATTTCCTGACGCGCTACAAGCTTGGGCGCTTGCAGAGTGATCCACAGCTGTGCGTACAAGCGCTGGCGACGTCAAGCGTGCGCTACAGCGTACAGGCCGACAGCCCGGCCGATGCCAAGTGCCCGTTGGTCAATGTGTTGCGCGTGCAGGGCAGTGACGTCAGATTGAGCAGCAGCTTCCTGGCGACCTGTCCGGTGGTGGTGGCGTTCGCCATGTTCGAGCGCCAGGCGCTGCAACCGGCGGCACAGGCCGTGTTTGGCCAGGCGGTGACGCAGGTCGATCATCTGGGCAGCTTTGCCTGCCGCAATATCTATGGCCGCAGCGAAGGGCGCCTGAGCCAGCATGCGACCGCCAATGCCCTGGACATCGCCGGGTTTCGCCTGGCCGATGGGCGCCGCATCAACGTGCTCAAGGATTGGCCTGGCGACGACGCCAATGCGCGCTTCCTGCGCCAGGTTCGCGATGGCGCCTGCAAACATTTCAACACCGTCCTGGGCCCCGAATACAACGCTGCCCATCGCAACCATTTCCACCTCGACATGGGCGGCTGGAGCGTCTGCCGCTGATCCGTGTTCATTCCAGGTCACCGCGCCGCGCCCGGACGCGGCTCGCGCCGCTGCTACAGGGGATCGGGTGCGTCTGGAAAACATGGCCCGTGTAGCAACGGCGCAAGCCGCGTCGGCGGTGCATGCGGACTTTCTGGATGACGCGCCGGTCAGGCGGCTTGGCGGATGTTGTTCAATACGGCGGGGCGCATCCAGCTCAGGTCCAGTTCCAGCGCGTGGCATTGCTCGTCGATGGTTTCCTGTGCGAGCGGCATAGAAGCTTGCGCCAACTGCCAGTCCAGCTCGGCAATCGGCAAGTGCAGCGCACGAGGCATCGGTGCCGGGCCCGGTTGCGACACCTGGCCCCCGTGGTTCAGCACCAGCGGACGAACCCAGCGGCTGTCGAACGCCAAGTGAGCCTGTTGGGCCAGCACGTCCTGTTCAGGCAACGGCTTGGCGGGCTTGTCCAGCAGCGCCAACTCCAACTCGGCCTTTGGCAGAAACATGGGCTCGGGCGGCTTGACCTCGGTGTCGCGCACATCACACAAACGCTGCAGCAGAATATGCGCAAGGATCTCGCTGCCGGCACTGGGCTCTGTCGCCGATTCGCTGGCAGCCGCTGCAGGCGCCTGACCCTGCGCTCGCCCTTCGCAATGCTCAGTCAATGCCTGGGCGAAGAAGTCCTGCCACAGCGCGCTCGCCGCACCCAGGGTCTGGATGTTGTGCTGGCTGAAGTCGCCAATGGGCGAAATGTAACCTGGCGCTGTGGAATTGATGGCGGACATGGCACTCGACACGCTTGGGCTCTGGCAAAATGCCTGGCAAAGTTCTTATCGGCGGCAGGCGCCGATCTTTTAGCCTTTCGATACAGGAATCTTCAGTGGAGCAGCAAGCAGGTGGTCGCATCCAGGTCCAGGCGCAGAACGACGCCTGGGAACCGCAAGCCGAACAGTGGTCGCAACGGCTGGACCTGCCTCGACATCTGCCCGATGCCGATTTCACTTTGCAGGTAAGCGAAAACGGCCTGCAACTGCAACAACTGGGCGCAGACGCACCCGGGCCCGTACGTGTGGACTTCGTCGAAGGCGCAGTGGCCCATCGCCGGCTATACGGCGGCGGCAGTGGCCAGATGATCGCCAAGGCCGTTGGCGTACAGCCCGGTGTTCGACCGCAGGTACTGGATGCCACGGCGGGCCTGGGCAAGGACGCATTCGTGCTGGCCAGCCTGGGCTGCGACATGAGCCTGATAGAGCGCCAGCCGATCATTGCTGCGCTGCTCGAGGATGGGCTGGCCCGTGCCCAGGGTGATCCGGAAGTCGGCGCCATCGTTGCGCGCATGCGGCTGCTCAAGGGCAACTCGATCCAGGTCATGCAGCAGTGGCAGGGCGAAGCGCCTCAGGTGATCTACCTGGACCCGATGTTCCCCCATCGGGAGAAAAGCGCGCTGGTGAAAAAGGAAATGCGCCTGTTCCGCCCGTTGGTCGGCGATGACATGGATGCCCCCGCTCTGTTGGCCGCTGCGTTGGCTCTGGCCAGCCATCGGGTGGTGGTCAAGCGACCGCGCAAGGCGCCGTGCATCGAAGGCATCAAACCCAGCCATGCACTGGAAGGTAAGTCCAGTCGTTACGATATCTACCCGAAGAAAGCACTCAAGCCGGCATGAGAAGGTGCACTGGGTTGTAGGCACAGGCGACCTTTCATGCCCGCGGCGGCGTAGGATCAGTCCTGATTTTTCCCGTCACGGTTTTAGCTCGGTAGCCTCAAATAGAATCAAGTCTCATTTGTAGTGAGGCTGTATACATGTACCGTTCTACAGGAGTTTGCACGTTGCCCCGCCGGTCGGCGCTGGGCCTGGCGTTGATCGGTTGCGCCGCGGGCGCCCATGCCCATGAGGGGCATGAATCGCTGGTGCTGGACAAGCTGAGCGTTACCGGCAAGCAGGCTGCGCCGCCTTATCAGGTCCAGCGCTCGGCTTCGGCCAAATACGCGGTACCGCTGTTGGACGTGCCGCAAACGGTCACCGTGGTCCCACGCCAGGTCATCCGCGAACAGAACGCCCTGGGTTTGCGTCGAGCGCTGTCCAACGTTTCCGGAATCTCTTTCAACGCAGGCGAGGGCGGGGGCGGCTCGGGTGACAGCATCAACATCCGTGGCTTCAGCGCCAACGCCAACCTCCAGATCGATGGCCTGCGCGACTCTGCACAGACCAGCCGCAGCGACCTGTTCAACCTGGAGCAGCTCGAGGTCATGAAGGGCCCTGGCTCGGTGTTCGGCGGCGCCGGCACCACCGGCGGGGCCATCAACCTGATCACCAAGCTGCCGGTCGCCGACAGTTTCACCGAGCTGGGCGCCGGTGTCGGCACCGATCGCTATCGTCGCCTGACCCTCGACACCAACCAGCAACTGCACGACCTGGGCGACGGCACCCTGTTTCGTCTCAACCTGATGGCCCACGAGAACCACGTGCCGGGTCGCGACCGCATCGAACAGCAACGCTGGGGGCTGGCGCCTTCCCTGACCTTCGGGCACGGCAGCGACACGCGCCTGACGCTCAGCTATTTCCACCAAAGCGATGACAACCTGCCCGACTACGGCGTGCCCGCCCGCGATGGCAAGCGCCTGCCGGGGGTCAAGACCAGCCACTACTACGGCTGGCGCAACCTGGACCAGGAACGTGCCGACACCGACAGCCTGACGGTCAGGTACGAGCACGACCTGAACCCTGACTGGAGCGTGCAAAATCTTTCGCGCATCAGCCAGGTCGACCGCGATGCCACGGTGTCCGCTTCCCACGTCAAGCTGGCCAAGCTTCCGGCGTTGCGTTACCTGCCGGCAGGGCCGCAGGCTTATCGACGCGACGTGCAGACCCGCCTGGCCATGAACCAGACCAGCCTCACCGGCCACTTCGATACCTTCGGCCTGGGCAACACGCTGGTAGTGGGTGCCGAGCTGTCCCGCGAAACCTACGACCGCAGGGCTTCGGGCTATGCCGTGGAGTCGTTCTACCCGGCCAACGGCTACGATCTGGCTAATCCACCGGGCCACTGGAGCGGGCCGAAGGTCAAGTCGCCGACCAGCGTGGCGCACAACAGCATGGTCGATCAGGCGCTGTACGTGTTCGACACCCTGGCCCTGAACGAGCAGTGGGATGTCAGCCTCGGCCTGCGCTACGACCACATGCGCGCCCGAGCCAACAGCCGCTCCAGCAGCGGGGCTCGGAGCCAGGCCGGCTCCACCGAAGGTGTGTTCAGCCAACGTGCGGGGCTGGTCTATAAACCCACCGAGAACGGCCGCTTCTATGTGGCTTACGGCACCTCGTTCAACCCCTCGGCCGAAAACCTGCTGACCTATGGCGGTGGCCTGTCCGAAAGCACCCAGAGCCTGGAACCGGAGAAGGGAAAAACCTGGGAGCTGGGCAGCAAATGGCAATTGCTCGATGAGCGCCTGCAACTGGAAGCCGCGCTATTCCGAGTGGTCAAGGACAACGTTCGCGAGCGCCTCAGCGACGGCACCAACCTGCTCGCGGGCAAGCAGCGCGTGCAAGGGCTGGAACTGGCCGCCACAGGCGAGTTGACCGAGCAGTGGCACGTGTTCGCCAACTACACGCTGCAGGACAGCGAGACGCTCGAATCGGTGGCAACGCCCAAGCGGGTAGGTCAGGCACTGAAGAACACCGCGCCGCGCTCCTTCAACCTGTGGACTGCCTACCAGCTTCCGAGCGACATCACCCTGGCCTACGGTGTGCGCCACGTCGGCAAGCGCAACCTCACCTCTGAGGATCAGGCCAAGCTCGACGCCTACTGGGTACACGATGCGATGCTTGGCTATAGGGCTTCGGACAATCTCGAACTGCAACTGAACCTGAGCAACCTGACCGACAAGAAATACGTCGAGCGGGTGCGTACCGTCATAGGCAGCGACACTCGCTCCTCGGCCGTGGAGTACGGCGACGGTCGCGCGGCGGTGCTCAGCAGCGTCTATCGATTCTGAACACCGGCGCCGTCGTCATTACCGTGAAGCGGCATCCATGCGGATGCGCAATGGCTGCTCATCCTTGCCATCCAGCGTCACGCCGTGATGCTGGGTGCTGATGAACAACAGGTGCCCGTCGGCTTCAACGCGGGCACTCACTGAATAGCGATGCCCCGGCTTGACCTGGGCCGGGTCGTATTCCAATTTGAACGGCAGCGGCACCTGGCCGGTGATGGGGCCGCTTTGCCGGGCCAGGGCGACGGCAGGTGCGTCTGCCAGCGACACGTCCTGCAGGCTCACGGTCAAGACCGCCGAAGGCGGCAGGGCGATGCGCTGCAGATAGAACGCTTCCCCTTCGAGCGTGGCTTTGGGTGCAGGCTGCAAGCTGCTGCAGGCACCGATGAGGGCGCTGAGTACGATCAGTGAAAGGCGTTTCATGGCTATCTCCGTTTTACAATATCAGCCGTCGGGCAAAAGCATAGGCAAACACCCTCGTCGGTTACAACCCATCGGCGGATTCTTCACTGCGGTGCAGCGCTACCTGGCGGATCGACAGGCGAATTTCCGCCGGCAAGACCCGTTTGGCGGCCCCTTCGGCCAGCTCGTCGAGCATCGGGTGGTGGCTTAACTTGCCGTTGGCATCGCGGCGCAGCACCCCTTGATCAAGCAAGGTCTGGATGAAGTGGCGGAACAGGCTCTTGTCGAAGAACTCCGGCGCATTCAGGCCATGCAGGATCGACAGGCGCTGGGCCATGGTGGTGCACAGGTCTTCCAGCTCCTCGGCACTCAGGGCGTTCTGGCCGGCATTGAGCAGCAGGGCGATCGCCATGTAGAAGCGCTGCAGGGTCTGCGCGATGGCGCGCGACAACAGGGTCAGCAGCACGAACTGCCGCGAACTGGGCGCGGGACGCAGGTACACGCCGTTTTCGAGGCGCAACAGGCCTTGTTCGACCAGCGCCTGCAGCCACTGGTCGATCACACCATCGAGTTCCTCGGCGGTCCAGCGGATGAACAGCTCGGCTTGCAGATAGGGGTACAAGGCGTGGGCATAGCGCAGGATCTGCTCGCGGGTCATGCGCGAGGTGCTCTGGAAGAAACTGGCCAACAACGCGGGCAGGGCGAAGATATGCAGCACGTTGTTACGGTAGTAGGTCATCAGCACGGCGTGCTGTTCGTCCAGGTACAGGATCCTGCCCAGGGCATCACTCTGTTCGGACAGCAGCTGCATGCCCTGGACATGGGCGATCAGGCTGCGGGCGTCGCCGTCGGGCACCGTGGTGTGGGGCGAGTAGGGCACCTGGCGCAGCAAGGTCAGGTACAGGTCGAGTACCCGCTCCATGGCCCCTTCGTCCAGGGCCAGCTTGCTGGTCGACAGCAGTGCCAGCGCCACCAGGTTGACCGGGTTGATCGCTGCGGCTTCGTTCATGTGACGCGCCACCCGAATGCCCAGGCGGTGAGTGGTCTCGTTCAGCCAGTCGGGCTTGAACTCGGGCGCCAAGTCCTGCTGGCGCCAGCCAGGCTGCTGCTCATCGAGAAATGCCTGCAGCTTGATCGGCTCGCCAAAATTGACCGCCACCTGGCCAAACCGCTGCTTGAGCGCGCCGATGACCTTGAACACGTCCAGGATCGACTCTTTCTTCTTGGTCGCGCCGCGCAGCTCGCCCAGGTAGGTACGGCCTTCCAGCACGCGCTCGTAGCCGATGTACACCGGCACGAAGACGATGGGGGTACGCGAGGAACGCAGGTAACTGCGCAGGGTAATGGCCAGCATGCCGGTCTTGGGTTGCAGCATGCGTCCGGTGCGTGAGCGCCCGCCTTCGACGAAGTACTCCACCGGGAAACCCTTGGTGAACAGGGTGTGCAGGTATTCATTGAACACGGCGCTGTACAGCGGGTTGCCCTTGAAGGTGCGGCGCATGAAAAACGCGCCGCCGCGCCTCAGCAGGCTGCCGATCACCGGCATGTTGAGGTTGATGCCGGCGGCGACATGGGGCGGTGTCAGGCCGTTCTTGAACAGCAGGTAGGACAGCAGCAGGTAGTCGATGTGGCTGCGGTGGCACGGCACGTAGATGATCTCGTTGCCACGGGCAACGTCCTTCACGCCATCGATATTGTTGACCTTGATGCCGTCGTAGATCTTGTTCCAGAACCAGCTGAGCACCACCTCCAGAAAACGAATGGCGGTGTAGGTGTAGTCCGAGGCGATTTCATTGCCGTAGTGCAGGGCACGGGCCTCGGCCTTTTCCAGGCTGATGTGCTCGCGTTCGGCTTCTTCGGCGATGGCCTGACGTACCAGTGGATCGCGAACAAGGCCTTTGACCAGATGACGCCGGTGGGAAATGTCGGGGCCGATGACGGCCGTCTTCAGGTTGCGGAAATGCACCCGCAAGATGCGCTGGGCCATGCGTACCGTGCGCTCGTGGCCCTTGTTCTGTTGCACCAGTTCGGCCAGGTGAATGGGCTCGGAAAACTGCACGCGTGTCTTGCGGCCCAGAATCAGGATGCTGACCAGCTTGCGCAGACGCCCGGTCACCGCCCAGCTGTCGGCGAACAGCAGTTTCCAGGGGCTGGATTCGCTCGCCGGCGATTGCCCCCAGAACACGCTGACTGGAATGATCTGCGCATCTTCGCCAGCGTTCTGTGCCAGCGCCGTGACCAGCCGGGCCAGGGTAGGCGGCGCGCCGCGCTTGTCCTGACGGCCGAGCCAGTCCGGGTCCGGGGTGAGGTAGAAAACTGCCGTGGGTTCCATGAGGTCGCCGATGGCCACGGGCAGCACCGGACGGGGCAGGCCGGCCTTGGTGCATTCGCGGTCGACCACGGCGAGGTCGGCCAGCGAAGGCGACTGCAAGGCGTACAGCACGGGCCTGCTGCGATCCAGATTCAGGGTGAACGATGACTGGTTGATGGTTTCGGAACGAACCCACAGGTACAGCAAGCGGCGCAAGGTGCCGAACACTAGGCGGTGCAGAGGTGAGCGGGTCATAGGCCAGGGCTTGGGGGGAAAAGGCTACTTTACCGGGTTTTCCGGGCCGAAGGCATTGAGGTGTATCAGCCGGTACGCCAGGTAATTTCTTCTTCACCGTCTTCGCTGATACGAATCCAGCGGTCGGCGTTTTCTTCGCCTTCCTCTTCCACCCAGCTGCCCGGTGCGCAGCGCACCTCGACACCGAGTGCCTTGAAGGCTGCACGGGCGCAGGCGACATCGTCGTCCCAAGGGGTGGCATCGCTTTCCAGGTACAGGCTGTTCCACTTGCCCACGGCCTTGGGCAGCCAGGTTACTGGCACGTTGCCGGCCTGGCATTTCCAGGTCTGGCCCTTCTGCTGCCAGTCGCTGCAGGGCCCCAGGGCCTGGCCGAGCCAGGCGGCGATGGCCTTGTGGTCGACGTCGGCGTCCTTGAGGTAAATCTCGATATCGGGTTGGCGCATGGGTAGGCTCGCTCAGTCTTGACGCACAAAATAATCGTAGCGCATGGATACCGTGACCACGAGTGGCTGCGGCTGTTCGATCACCGCGGCGCGTCGCTCGGCGCTAGCGCGCCAGCCGTGGGGCGTCATCGCCAGCAGGTTGGCGCGCGATTGCGCGTCGATCAGCTTGAGCTTGAAGGTCAGCGTTTCATGGTGCGCGTGCTGCATGCCTTCGGGTACTTGCAACAGGTGTTTGTCGTCGACGTAGTCGCGTACCTCGTCGTACAGGCGCTCGCGCAGTTCCATCAGGTGGCCACGGGTGGGGCCCACCCGCATCAGGCCGCCACCGGGCGCCAACAGGCGTTTGGCCTCGGCCCAGTCGAGCGGGCTGAACACGCTGGTCAGGAACTGGCAGCTGGCGTCGGCGAGCGGCACGCGCGCCATGCTGGCGACCAGCCAATGCACGGACGGCGCACGCTTGCAGGCGCGCTTGACCGCCTCGCGGGAGATGTCCAGCGCATAGCCATCGGCGCGGGGTAGCGCCTGGGCGATCTGCTCGGTGTAGTAGCCTTCGCCGCAGCCGATGTCCAGCCAGCGGCGTGGCCAGCGTTCGGCCGCAAGCTCGGCCAGGCGCTGCGCCACGGGCGCATAGTGCCCTTCGTTGAGGAAGTCGCGGCGGGCTTCGACCATGGCTTGGTTGTCACCCGGCTCGCGACTGTTCTTGTGCTGCACCGGCAGCAAGTTCAGGTAACCCTGACGCGCGCGATCGAAGCGATGGCCGCTGGGGCAGACCATGCCATTGTCGGCGTTGGCCAGCATGGCGGTGCAGAGAGGGCAAGTGAGCATCAGGCGAGCAACTCGACGAGGGTCTGGTAGTAGATCTCGGTCAGCACATCGAGGTCGCTGGCCAGGATACGTTCGTTGACCTGGTGGATCGTGGCATTCACCGGGCCCAACTCGACTACCTGGGTGCCGAGGGTGGCAATGAAGCGCCCGTCGGAGGTGCCGCCGCTGGTCGAGGCCTGGGTCTCGCGGCCGGTGACGTCCTTGATGCTGGCCGCTACCGCATCGAGCAGGGCACCCGGCTCGGTCAGGAACGGCAGGCCGGACAGCGCCCAGTCGATGTGCCAGTCCAGGCCATGCTTGTCGAGAATCGTGGCCACACGTTGCTGCAGGCCTTCGACCGTGGACTGGGTGGAGAAACGGAAGTTGAACACCGCCGTCAGCTCGCCCGGAATCACGTTGGTGGCGCCGGTGCCGCTGTTGAGATTGGACACCTGGAAACTGGTCGGCGGGAAGAACGCATTGCCGTCATCCCAATGCTCGGCGGCCAGCTCGGCCAGGGCCGGGGCCGCCAGGTGGATCGGGTTGCGCGCCAGGTGCGGATACGCCACATGGCCCTGCACGCCGCGCACGGTCAAGGTGGCGCCAAGCGAGCCGCGCCGGCCGTTCTTCACCACATCACCGACCAGGGTGGTGCTCGAAGGCTCGCCGACGATGCACCAGTCCAGCCGCTCCTTGCGCGCAGCCAGGCGCTCGACCACTGCCTTGGTGCCGTGGTGGGCCGGGCCTTCTTCGTCGCTGGTGATCAGGAAGGCGACCGAACCACGGTGGTTGGGGTGATCGGCGACGAAGCGCTCAGCGGCCACCAGCATCGCCGCCAGGCTGCCCTTCATGTCGGCGGCGCCACGGCCATGCAACATGCCGTGCTCGTCGATGACGGCCTCGAACGGAGCGATCTGCCAAGCCTGGGTGGGGCCGGTGGGGACCACGTCGGTGTGGCCGGCGAAGCACAGCACCGGGCCGTCCTGGGTGCCATGGGTGGCCCAGAAGTTGTCCACCTCCTCGATGCGCATCGGCTCCAGCTTGAAACCGGCCTGCCCCAGGCGCTGCATCATCAGTTTCTGGCAATCGGCGTCCACGGGTGTGACCGAAGGGCGGCGGATCAGGTCGCAGGCAAGCTGCAGCGTGGGCGAGAGGTCGGCGGCGGCCGTCATGGAAACTCCGGAAGCAGGGGCGGGCAAAGGGGCGATATGGTAAAGCAAAAACGCATGGGCCAACACCGCGGGGCCGTTGGCGGCACTTTCGCTGCATATTCCTACATCGCCGCCGGCTTATTCGCCGGGTAGGGCAATCGATCTCTCATGTTTTGCGCCGCACTCGGCCATCACCATCCCGCAGGCGTTCCGCGCCTCCTGCGATCGCACCGACCGAGAGAACGACATGACCCCCGTTACACGCATTGCCCTCTTCACCGCACTCCTTGCACCCATTGCCATGGCAGTCGCCGGCCCGTCCGTGGACGTCACGATCACCGGCTCGATCATGCCCGGTGGCTGCACACCGACCCTGAGCAACGCGCAGCTGGATCACGGCCGTTTGTACAGCCGCGACCTGCGCACCACGGGCCCGACCGTGCTGGACGACCGCACTCGCACCACCACCTTGACCATAAGCTGCGAAGCGGCGACTGCTTATGGCCTTCGTGCCGTCGACAATCGCGTCGAATCGGTGCTGGAAAACGCCGACGCCACCCGTTTCGGGCTGGGCCTGACCAGCAAGGACGAGAAAATCGGCTCGTTCAGGCTGCGTATCGCCCCCGAAGGCTCGACCATGGATGGCAAGCCTGTCTTGCTGACCGTCGGCAGCGCTACGGGCAAGGTCTGGTCCGCCGCCGAGCGACGTACGCGCAGCTTGCGCAACGACGGTCAGCTCGTGGGCCTGGTCGACAAGGAGGGCGTGGAAAGCGGGCCGACGGCGACCAAGGACGCCGTATTGACGCTGGTTTCATACCTGACCATCGCGCCGACTGCGAACCTGACCCTGGATGGCGAAGTACCCCTGGCCGGTGCCGCGACCCTGGAGCTGTTCTATCTGTAAGCGCTCAAACATTCATGACCGGGCTCGCCGGACAACGCTCCGAGGTCTTGAGTAAGCGTCACAGATAGATGATTTCCAGTGTCACCGAGCCATCGATCGGTGTTTCCTGGCGCAGGTCCAGCTCGCGGGCAGGCGCCAGGTGCAGGTCGATGGTCAAGGGCAGCGACAGCCCTGACCAGGCACTCGGTGCGCTACCCGGCGCCAACACTCCCTGCAGCGCCGTGAGTTGACCATCGCTGCGCAGGAACCCGTCGCGATCCACTCGCCAGGTCTGTCCCGAAGTGTCTCCGAGCAGGGCGACCGAGGGCGTGCCATCGCGACCTGTCGCTGCACCCAAACGCACGCTATAGCCACCCAACGCCTGGCCGGCGGCAGTGCGACCAATGCCGAACAGTGTGGGCTTGGCCAGACCGAGTCGATCGCTCACCGATCCGGTACGGTTGTCGACGGCGCGAATGGCGAAACGGGTCGGTGCGTCACAGTCCACGTCCAGTATCGTGGGTTGGCTGAACGAGGTGACCGACGCGTGCTGCAGTTGGCTCATGGCAATGCGGCCAAAGTCCACCTGCGCATTGCCGGCCAGCGTCGGCCGACACGCGGCGGGTGCAAAGCCGGTACGCACCTGCAACGTCGTCAGTTGGCCGGCGACGGCGAAAGTACCGCTGGCGGAAAGGGTATGCGCATCAGGGGCCGTCAGCACGGACGGTGCGAGCGCGGCCTGCAGTTCGATCTGTGCCTGCAGCCGCCTGCCCCGTATGACCTTGCCAGCGCGCAATGGCTGCAGGCCTTGGTCATCTTCCAATGCAGCGGCTTCGGATACCCTGGAAGCCCTGGGTGCAGAAGCAGGTACCGGGCTCCACTGCACGCGCTGATCGTCGACGGCTGCCTGCAAGACGCTCAGACGGTAGGTGCCCTGCGGGCCTAGGGCAAAGCCTTTGGTCGAAGGTTCGGCTGCTCGGTACGCCAGCACCAGATCCTGCTCCGTGTCACACACCAGGTTCAGGCTGAACCTGCGCGGTGGCAGGGGCACTTCATCGCCCGACAGCTGCACAGTCGTGCGGTTGAACTGGCCAAGGTCGATGTCAGCCGGACTCAACGCCAGGTTGCACCCCTGCGCCAAAGCCACGGCAGGTGCCAGCAGCCCTGCCAGCAGCGCGACCAGCGTGTATCTGCAACCGTTCATGACTGGCCTTCGTCGACACGGCACTGCGCCGTGGCTTTTTCGTAATAAGCCTGGGGGTCGGCTGCGCTCGACAGCTCGACGTGCAACCTGCACGGCTGATCATCCAGCGTGCGGCTCCACAGCTCTGGGCTGGCATGGAAATCAGGTACGAAAATCACACCGTTTTCCTGTACCAACGTTATCAACCGGCCGTGTTCATCGCTGACATTGGCGCCTCGCTCGAGGCGTCGGCCGTTGTCGTCGAGCACTTGCAGGAGCAACCGCCGCGTCACCGAAACGGGAAACTTGACCCGTGGCACTGCCCCACGGGCGGCCTGGATCATTGCCGCGCCCTGCTGTATGTCGACGTTTCGCGGTAACGACGCCGTGGCCACCTGCACGTTGCTGCGCCCGAAGGGTGCCAGTTGTGGCAGGACGGCGCGGCCCTGGCGGTCGGTCCAGACGCTGCCGCCCGGCGTATCGATCCGAACGCCAGCGATGTTTTCCAGGGTGAGCAGGCCAAAAGTGTCCTGAAGCGGGTAGGGCGACAGGGTGAAACCATCTTCATGGAGCACCACGGCACCGCGCGCGGCGGCGCTGTAGCCTTGGCGGCCAGGGCCGTGGTGGGCATAGCCGAGGTCCAGCTGGCTGGCCTGGGTCAGCCGTGAAACGCCGCCATTGTAGCTGACGGTGCCCTCGCGACCGGCGCGCTCGACGGCAACGCGGTACTGCGTCCGCTCGTCCCAGCGGCCTTGTACACCGCTGCCCAGGCGCACGCCCGTGGTGTCGTGGCGGACGGTCGAACGCAAGGTGAAGCCGGCGCTCAAGGGCAGGCTGGTACTGACATGGAAGGCGTTGCCCAAACCTTTCCTGCCGGCTGCCTGCCACTGCCCGGAGGCTGTCAGCGCCACCGGGCCGAGCCGTCGGCCCCAGTTGATCTGGGCGCGGCTGGAGCGGCGCCCGTCGAAGGCCGTGGCAGTGGACCAAGTGCTGCTCAAGCTGCCTGTCCAGGGATGGGTCCAACCCAGGCCCACGGCGTACTGGTCGCGCTGGCGACTGTTCCGGGCGGGGTCCTGGCTCCAGGCGCCGTCGATCAAGTCTCGATAGCCAAGCGACTGTCGACCAGCGCTGAACAGTGCCGACCACCGCGCCCCCAACTGCTGATTGAGGGTGATGCTGCCCTGCAGGCCATAGGTGGCTGGTTCGCTGGCATGGGCGGCCTGTATCAAGCCCTGCGCGCGCGAGCCCGACCAGGGTTCCAGGCTCAACCCGGCGCCCGCGGCGTGATAGCCCTGAGCGATCAATGCGCCGCCACTGAGGCTCGCGCCGGGAGCCAGCGGGTAGCTGCTGCCGGCGCTCATGACCCAGGGCTGATAGCCTTTGCGATCGGCGTCGCGCAGTTGCCCGATGCCCAAAGCGAAACCCCGTGAGGGCAAGTCCAGGCCAAGCGTCGCAGCCAGGACAGTAAAGACGCGGCGCTCGCCATCGGCCTCGGTCACCGTAACCTCCAGGTCCCGACGCCGATCCAGTTGCGGGACGTCATTCAATTCGAACGGGCCGGCCGGCACGACGGTGGAGTAGAGGGGCACGCCGCCCTGGCGAATATCCACGCGCGCCTGAGTGGCGGCAATGCCCTGCACTCGGGCGCCGTTGCCGCCGGTACGCAGCGCCGGCTCGCTCATCCACTGCGCACCGGTGACCCTCGCCCCGGAGAGCACCGGATTGCTCAGGTTGATCTGACCCAGTTGCAACATTGCCTGCTGGCTGCTGAAGGTGCGTTGCGCGTAGGCTTCCCTGTGCTGAAACGTCCCTTTGCCCTGTACCGAGCTATGGAACTGGCGGCTGCGCAGCACCCAGTCGCCCGCATTGACCCCGGCCTCGGTGTTGACCGAGAGGAACCGGTTGCGCTGAGCACCGAACTGGTTGTAGAGGCCCTGAACATCGTAATTGAGCAAGCCGGCGACACCGCCACGGGTGAACCCCGACAGGTCTGCCGCCGCGATTCGCACGGCGGAGTCGGGCACCAGCAGTTTGACCTCGCCGGTCTGCGGCAGCGGTTCGATGCGGGTTTCGGGGAAGTGGTCGACGAAGGCGTTGCAGCCCGCGCCGGCGTCGATCAGCTCGCCGGCGTTGCGTACGGCCTGATCGATACACAGGGTGCCGTCGGCGTTGAAGCGGGCCTGGACGATGCCCTTGGGCTGGCCGTTGACCGACAGCCGCACGGCATGCAGGCCAGCGGTGAACCGTGCGCCCTGGCTCAGGTAGGCCGCCAGGACGGGGTCTATGCCACGCAGGCGCAGGGTCTGGCTGTCGAACGTCATCGCGTTCGCCCATCGCGTGCACAACATCAGCGCCAACACGGTCAGGACGCTTGCGCGTGCTGCCGTCATCAAGGCTCGTCCTGTTCCAGGGCAGCCTCGTGAGCGTCCACCGCAAAGCCGTACACCGTGGCGGGGGTGAAACGGATCTGTCCATCGCCAGCGGCCAACGTGTTGCTCGCCAAGGTCAGCTCGTCGCCGGGCAGCACGTAGCTGCGCGGCAGTTGCCATGTCGTTCGGCTGGGCAGGCTGTGCAGTTCCTGCGCCAGACGTACGACATAGGGAGTGGGATTGCTGACCTTCAAGCGCCCCTCGCGCAACGACCAGCGCAGGCCTTTCCAGGGTTCGGTGTTTCGCGCCAGGCCTTTGGGATGCACGATGACCGGCAAATTCTGGCGCACATTGACTGTTACCTTGGCCTCGCCGCGCTGGCCTGGCTGGCTGGTTTGCGCCAAGCCTTCGAAAACCACCCGCTTGAGCCGCTGTGCGGTCAGCGGTTCGGAGGTGGCCAGAATGAACCGCACCAGTTGTGATTCTCCGGCCTCGACCCGGGCGATGGGCGGCGTCACGAGCAGCAACGTAGCGGTGTCCTCGGGGATATGTTCCAGGGTGACATGCAGCAGGGCAGGGTTGCGGTCGCTGTTGGTGACCTTGATGGCGGCTTCGGCCTCGCCTTCGTGAACGATCACCACCGAAGTTTCCGGGACCATGCCGTCGGCGTGAAGGCCTGGGCTGCAGGCCAGCGCAGCGGTCAGGCATAGCCCTGTGAATGAGGGATGAATCGAACGGTGAACCATCGGGCGCTCCAGGCAGATACAAAGATGTCGGATACGGCCACGCCTTGCTTGGCACCTGAGTGCCGGGAGGATTTTGAGGGGGGTGAAGGGGCTGCAACGTGGCAGCGATACTCTAAAAGCAATCCGTTCCGTGTACGGCTCGGACCCTTCCGCAAATGACGGGCGAAAGGGTTGCAGGCGTTGTCGGAGCGATGCTTAGGGTTCCGTAGGAGTGGCCGCTACCGGTGCTCCGGGGGGATGCGGTGCGGGCTTTGCGGCCTCGGAACGCTCCCACGGATGGGGAGGGGTCAGACTTTCTGCGCGATCCAGATAGTGTGCCGGGTGCCCTTGTTGCCGTGGGCGAACACTTGCACCTCCTCGGCCTTGAAGCCGGCCTTGCGCAGCTTGTCGCTGAACTGCCGGTCGGCGCTGGCCGACCAGACGGCCAGCACACCCTTGGCTCTCAGCGCCTTGGCGCATGCCGCCAACCCGCCGCTCGAATACAGCCAGCTGTTGGCCTTCTGGGTCAGGCCCTCGGGGCCGTTGTCCACATCCAGCATGATGGCGTCGAAGCCGGCCGGCTCGGCCTGCAGCACTTTGGCCACATCTTCCAGGCGGATGACGGTGCGCGGATCGGCGAGCGGGTTGCCGGCTTTTTCACCCAGCGGACCGCGGTTCCATTCCACCACGCCCGGAACCAGTTCGGCGACCACCACTTCGGCGGTCTTGCCCAGGTGCTTGAGCGCCGAAGCCAGGGTGAAGCCCATGCCCAACCCGCCGATCAGCACCCGCGAGTTCGGTCGCCCGGCCACCTTGCGGCAGGGGATTTCGGCCAGGGCGTCCTCGGAACCGTGCATGCGCGTGTTCATCAATTGGCCGCCGTCACCGCCCTGGATCTTGATGACGAAGTCTTCGCCGTACTCGAACAGGCAGAGCGCGCCGCCGTTTTCGGGGATCGGCGTGGTATCGAGCAATACAAAACGTTTCATCGGAGGGTCTCGGAAGGGGACAAGGTCGTGCCCATGGTAGTAGCCTGTACCTTCGGAACAAGCCGTGTGGCGTGGGGTATTCAATGAAGTTGCGCAGTGTATCGGTCTTTGCATGTGTTGCCCTGTGTACTGCAGGGGTATGGGCCTCGTCGCTGCCGCCGGGCTCACCGGGCACCCCCACGCCAACGCCCTATCCGCAGGTTACCGTGCCGCCCGTGCATGGCGGCGAAGGCATGAACGGCACGCCGCCATTGCTGCCGCCCATCCCATTGCCGGCGCCACCCAAGGCCGACAACGTCCCCGAACCCGAACGCCAGGACACCCCGCCAACCCCGGTCAAGCCCAAATCCCCCGGTGGTTGATCGCGCATCGTCAGGTCCGACACGCCGCGATCCCGTGTAGCAGCGGCGCAAGCCGCGTCCCGGAGCCGCCGCGTTTTCCCCGTATACCGTATGCACCGCCGACGCGGCTCGCGCCGCTGCTACAGGGGCGTGTGCGAGCCGCGTCCGGGCTCCCCGCGTTTCCTCAGGCACACCGCATCAAGATTGCTTGGGTGTCCCCAGAGCCTTGAGGACGAACGCATATTCCAGCGCTACATCGCGCAGGCCCTGGTAGCGGCCACTCATGCCGCCATGCCCGGCGCCCAGTTCGGTCTTGAGCAGCAGCAGGTTGTCGTCGGTCTTGCTCGCGCGCAGGCGCGCCACCCACTTCGCGGCTTCCCAGTACTGCACGCGGCTGTCGTTGTAGCCGGCAATCACCAGCAGGTGCGGATAGGCCTGCGCCGCGACGTTCTCATACGGCGCATACGCCTTGATCCGCGCATGCACTTCCGGCTCCTGCGGGTTGCCCCACTCGTCGTACTCGGTCACGGTCAGCGGCAGGTCGGGGTCGAGCATGGTGTTGAGCACGTCAACGAACGGCACCTCCGCCACTGCCGCCTGGAACAGCTCCGGACGCTGGTTCAAAACGGCGCCGATCAACAGGCCACCCGCGCTGCCGCCGCTGATCACCAACTGCTCGGCGCGGGTCAGACCCTGCTCGATCAGGTGTTCGGCGCAGGCGATGAAATCGCTGAACGTATTGCCCTTGTGTTCCTGCTTGCCGGCGCGATACCACGCCTCACCCAGCTCGCCGCCGCCACGCACGTGGGCGATGGCGAAGGCGATGCCACGGTCCAGCAAGCTCAAGCGCGCATGGGAAAACCACGGGTCCAGGCTCTCGCCATAGGCGCCGTAGCCGTACAGGTACAGGGGAGTGGCCTGCCCGGCGAAAGTTTTTTTAACCACCAGACTGATCGGTACCTGAGTGCCATCCGCAGCCGTGGCCCAGAGGCGTTGGCTGACATAATCGTCAGCGTCGAACGGCCCCAGCACCGGGGTCTGCTTGAGCACCACCTGGGCACCGTCACGCAGGCTCAACTGGCGCACCTGCCCAGGCCGATTGAGCGCCTCGTAGCGCAGGCGAATCTGCTCGCTGGGAAACTCGAGGCTGTCGGAGACATACAGGCTGTAGGCCGCATCCGGCAGCTGCACCGGATACGGCGCCAGCCCCTGGGCATGCACTTCGATGATCGGCAGGCCGCGCGCCCGCAGGCTCAGGATGAAGGCAGAGGCATTGAGCGTCACGCCTTCGAGCATGACCTCGTCACGGTGCGCGATCAGCGTTTGCCATTGCTCGCGGGTTGGCGCCACGCCGGTGTCGGTTGCCTGGTATAAGGCAAAATTGATACCCGCCTGGTTGCTGCGGATGAACCAGGTCCAGGCTCCGTCGAGCTGACCATGATCGGGGTAGTACTCGTGGTGCTCGACCCGCGGCGCCAGGCAGGCAAAATCGCCCGCGGGCTGATCGGCATCCAGCACCCACGCTTCGCTGGTGGTCTTGCTGTTGAGCAGCAAGATCAACTGGCGCTCGGAACTGGAACGGTAGCAGTGCAGGAAAAAGCGCCCGTCGCGCTCTTCGAACACCTGTTCTGCGCCGTCGCGGCCCAAGGTGTGGCGGTGCAGTCGATGAGGGCGGTGGGTCTCGTCCAGTTCGCCGAAGAACAGGGTCTGGCTGTCGTTGGCCCAGGTCATGCTGCCGTCGCAATCGTCGAAGGGCAGTTCGACCACTGCATCGGTGGCCAGCTCCTTGACGAACAGTCGGTAGATCTCGTCGCCACTGGTGTCCAGGCTGTAGGCCAGGCGCTGGTGGTCGGGGCTGACGTTGAAAGCACCCATGGACAGGAAGCCGCCGCCTGCCAGCACGTTGGGATCCAGCAACAACTGCTCCGACTGCTCGTCGACCTGGCTCGAGCCGTCGGCCGGACGTGCGCAACGATAGTGGCGCGGGTACTCGTCCCCGGCGGTGGTGCGGGTGTAGTACAACCATGGCCCCCAGGGCGAGGCGAGGGACAGGTCGGTTTCGCGGATGCGCCCCTTGATTTCCTCGAACAGTTCCTCTCGCAGCTCGGCCTGATCGGCCAGTTGCGCTTCCTGCCAGGCGTTCTCGGCCTTGAGGTGGTCGAGCACGTCGGCATGGTCGCGCGTTTGCAGCCAGGCGTACGGGTCGGCGCCGGGGGCGACATGGGCGATAGGGGCGGCGATGGGCTGGGACATGAGCGGCTCTCTTGGCGCGTGCGCTGGCGGCGCGTGCCGGTGGGGCACGACAACAGGAGCGCCGGGCAGGCGAAAAGCCGTTATCATAAGCGCCTATTTGCCTGCCATGCCACGGACACCATGACCGAGAACGACTATTTCCTCGCCTGGGGTATCTACGCCTTCGCCGCCCTGGGCTGCATTCTGGTGTGGTTTCGCATCACCCGCTGGATGTGGCGCTACCTGCGCGAACCGTTGCGCGTGCTGGGCGTCGTGCTGCTGCTCACGCCCACGGTGGTCGACCCGGCCCGCGACCTGCTGGCCCCGGCCGTGGCGATCAGTGCCCTCGAGCTGCTGTTCAAGATGGGTGGCAGCGCCTGGGGTGCGATTTCTGACCTGACCATGGCCGCAGTCATCGCCCTTGGCGTGTACATCGTCTTTGCCCTGGTCCGCCTGCCGTTCCTGCGCAAGGCCCAGGCTCGGCGCGCGGCGCAGGCCGAAACGGACGCCGCTGCGGCAGCCGCCCAGCGCGATGGCAACGACGAAACGTCTGTGCATCGCGCCGAAGAACGCGAAGAGCGTCGCGTGACCGCACCGCCGCGCGACAACCTGCGGGTCGAACCGCGCATCTGACCCTGTCCATCGTCTCGAGTACCGTGCATGTGTGAACTTCTGGGCATGAGTGCCAACGTACCGACCGATATCGTTTTCAGCTTTACCGGCTTGATGCAGCGCGGCGGCCGTACCGGGCCGCATCGCGACGGCTGGGGCATTGCCTTCTATGAAGGCCGTGGCCTGCGCCTGTTCCAGGACCCGACCGCCAGCAGCGAATCGGAAGTGGCGCAGCTGGTGCAGCGCTATCCGATCAAGAGCGAAGTGGTCATCGGCCATATTCGCCAGGCCAACGTCGGCAAGGTCTGCCTGGCCAATACTCACCCCTTCGTGCGTGAGCTGTGGGGGCGCAACTGGTGCTTCGCCCACAACGGCCAACTGGCCGGTTTCGACCCGCGTGCCGATTTCTACCGCCCGGTGGGCGACACCGACAGCGAGGCGGCCTTCTGCGACCTGCTCAACCGCGTTCGCGAGTCCTTCCCCGAGCCCGTCGAATTCGAGCGCCTGCTACCGATCCTCGTCCAGGCCTGCGAGCAGTACCGCGGCCAGGGCGTGTTCAATTGCCTGCTCAGCGACGGCGACTGGCTGTTCTGCTTCTGTTCGACCAAACTGGTGCACATTACCCGGCGGGCACCTTTCGGCCCGGCACGGCTCAAAGACGTGGACGTGATCGTGGATTTCCACGCCGAAACCACGCCTGACGATGTGGTGACGGTAATCGCCACCGAGCCGCTCACCGAGAACGAAACCTGGAACCGTTACGAGCCGGGCAATTGGGGCCTGTGGCGCCAGGGCGAGTGTGTCGCCACAGGCCTTGTGCAGCCTGCCTAGCGCAGTGTGGCGCCGTAAGCTTTGACAAAGAGAACGACTGAGAGAACCTGCATGCTGCGAAGTTACCTGCGACTTGTGCTGTTTGCCATCGGCCTGCTGGTGGGCGTGCAAGTGCCTGGCGTGATCAACGACTACAGCCAGCGGGTCGAAGCCCACCGGCTCGAGGCGCAGCAGAGCCTGCGCGGTTTCAGCGAGACGGCCCAGCGTTTCTTCAATGGCGACCTGCAGGCACTGGTGGCGCACTACCGCGCCAGCGAAGACCCGGTGTTCCGCAGCGACGCTGCCAGCATCGGCGCGTTGCTGGCGCGCAACCAGTTGCTGGAGCGCGAGTGGCTGGCGCTACAGGGGCCCTGGTATGCGAAGGCGTGGCATGTGGTGGCCAAGGCCGATCCGCAACTGCGCCAGGAAACCTTGAACGGCTACAGCTATCAGGTGCTGCTCGCACCCGAGGCGATCGCTTGGGGTATCGCTTGTGCGCTGCTGCTGGCCTGGGTCGTGGAGTGCATCGTGCTGTTCATCGGCTGGACCCTGTGGTTCGGCCGTCGCCGCGCTAAACCGGTGGCCGAACCTCTGGTACGCCGCGAGCGTTGATCGCTCCCCACCCGTCCTGTGGGAGCGGTCAGCGGCCGCGAAGAAAGCTTCGCGCAATCCACAGAACAGCGATCACTTGGCCAGATAGCGCATCCCGTCTTCCAACCCGCTCAAGGTCAGCGGGTACATGCGCTCCTCCACCAGCTCCCGAATCAGGTGGGTGGAGGCCGTGTAGCCCCAGGTATTCTCCGGGTAAGGGTTGATCCAGATGAGCTTCTTGTAGGTCTGCACGAAACGCTGCAACCACACCAGCCCCGGTTCCTCGTTCCAGTGCTCGACACTGCCACCCGGATGAGTGATCTCATAGGGCGCCATGGCCGCATCGCCGATGAACACCACCTTGTAGTCGGCGCCGTACTTGTGCAGCAGGTCGTGGGTGCTGATGCGCTCGGCGTTGCGCCGGTGGTTGTCCTTCCAGACCGTTTCGTACACACAGTTGTGAAAGTAGAAATACTCCAGGTGCTTGAACTCGGTGCGACAGGCCGAGAACAACTCCTCGCAGACCTTCACATGGGCGTCCATCGAACCGCCGATGTCGAACAGCAGCAACAGCTTGACGTTGTTGCGCCGCTCGGGGCGCAGCTGGATGTTGAGCAAGCCGCCATCACGTGCGGTGTGGTCGATGGTGCCGTCGATGTCCAGCTCGTCTGCCGCACCCTGCCGAGCGAACTGGCGCAGTCGGCGCAGCGCTACCTTGATGTTGCGCGTGCCCAGTTCAACGCCGTCGTCCAGATTGCGGTACTCACGCTGGTCCCACACTTTGACCGCCTTGCCCTGACGTTCGCCGGCATCGCCCACGCGGATGCCTTCAGGGTGGTAGCCACCCGAACCGAACGGGCTGGTGCCACCGGTGCCGATCCACTTGCTGCCACCGGCGTGCCGGCCTTTCTGCTCTTCCAGGCGCTGCTTGAAGGCTTCGATCAGCTTGTCCAGCCCGCCCAGAGACTGAATCTGCGCGCGCTCCTCGGCGCTCAGCGAACGCTCGAACTCCTTGCGCAGCCATTCTTCCGGGATCAGCGCTTCAAGATGCTGATCGAGGTTCTGCAGGCCATTGAAGTAGGCCGAAAACGCCCGGTCGAATTTGTCGAAGTGGCGTTCATCCTTGACCAGAATCGCCCGCGCCAGGAAGTAGAACTCGTCCATGTCGGCGAACGTCACCCGTTGCTCCAGGGCGTTGATCAGGTCAAGCAACTCGCGCACCGACACCGGCACCTTGGCCGCGCGCATTTCATTGAACAGGTTGAGCAGCATGGCGGACGCCCTCGCAGTCGGAAAGAGGGAATCAGCGGTTGCCGCGCCGACTCATGAAGGCCAGGCGTTCGAGAAGCTGCACGTCCTGTTCGTTCTTGACCAGGGCACCGGCCAGCGGTGGAATGGCCTTGGTCGGATCGCGTTCGCGCAGCACCGCTTCGCCAATGTTGTCGGCCATCAACAGCTTGAGCCAGTCGACCAGCTCGGAGGTGGAGGGCTTCTTCTTCAGGCCCGGCACCTTGCGTACATCGAAGAAGACGTCCAGCGCTTCGGCCACCAGGGTTTTCTTGATGTCGGGGTAGTGCACGTCGACGATGCGTTGCAGCGTCGCGCGGTCGGGAAAGGCGATGTAGTGGAAGAAGCAGCGACGCAGGAACGCATCGGGCAGCTCTTTCTCGTTGTTGGAGGTAATGATGATGATCGGGCGATGGCGGGCCTTGATGGTTTCGTCGGTCTCGTAGACGTAGAACTCCATCTTGTCGAGTTCCTGCAGCAGGTCGTTGGGGAACTCGATATCGGCCTTGTCGATTTCGTCGATGAGCAGGATGACCCGCTCGTCTGCCTCGAAGGCTTCCCACAGCTTGCCTTTTTTCAGGTAGTTGCGCACGTCGTGGACCTTGTCTACGCCCAGCTGGGAATCGCGCAGGCGGCTGACCGCGTCGTACTCGTACAGGCCCTGGTGGGCTTTGGTGGTGGACTTGATATGCCAGGTGATCAGCCGCGCACCGAAGGACTCGGCCAGTTGCTCGGCGAGCATGGTCTTGCCGGTGCCCGGCTCGCCCTTGACCAGCAGGGGCCGCTGCAGGGTGATCGCGGCATTGACCGCCAGCTTCAGGTCGTCGGTGGCAACGTAGGCGGGGGTGCCTTCGAACTTCATGGGGCTGTCCTCGGTGATCAAGAGTGGGGGTCGACTATATAGCGCGGTGAGCTGTTTGTGGTGGGTCAGACAGGGCCCCTTCGCGGGCAGAGGGCTCGGCCGCCCGCCCCGCTCCCACAGGGGGCGGTGCAAACTCTGTGGGAGCGGGTCTCTGCCCGCGAAGAGGCCGGTCCTGCCACCCACCTCATTCCTGTTTGGGCGGCGCCTGTTCATAGCGGGCATTGAAGGCGCGCACGAACCCATTGCGCAGGATCTGCCAGAAGGCCTGCAATGGGCTGATGTCCTGGCGATGCACATTGCCGCTGAGTTCGACCCGGGTCGCGAACTGGTTCTGCGACTGATTCTTCAGCACCGTCTCGGTCCCACCCACCACGGCTTCCCAGATCGAACGGAAGAAACCCTTGTCCTTGTTTTCCACGTCCTGCTGCCAATTGAACACGTCGACGTTGTGCAACAGCGGTTTGATGTAGCCACTCAGACGGGCATTGTCGGCATCCGCCTCGATCACGATATCGCCAGTGCCGGCGTTGAAATCGAACTTGCCGTAGGCACTGGAGAAATCGTTCAGCCGGCGCAGCTCGACGCCCGTCGCTCGCAGGCGGAACTCGAAATCTTCGAAGTTGCTGAATGGATCGAACGTGGCGGTGCTTTCCACCGGCGCCTGGCCGAACAGCTTGGCCTGGCCCTCGAAACGCGCATCGCGCTTGCCTTCCAGGTCTTCCACATTGGTCAGGTTGTACAGGCTGGCATTGACCTGGTTGGCGCTGATGTTGACCTGTGGTTTGGACGAGAAATTGCGGAAGCTGATCTTGCCGTCGTTCACCCGCACCTCGTTCAAGGTGATCGGCAGCAGCTTGTTCATCTGGTCGCGCCAGTCGGTGCCGGCACCGGTCTGGGTGGCCTGTTTGTTGGCGCCACCGTCGACGAAGTTCAGCTCCGGGCGCAGGAATTCCACCCGTGCCACCACCGCGTGGTCGTACCACAGGGCGTGCCAGCTCACCGCGATGTCGATCACCGGCGCGTCGAGCAGCGGTACCGGCACCTTGCCGCTGGTCTTGATGATCTGCAGGCCATTGACCTGATAGGCGCCGCGCCACCAGGCCAAGTCGACGTCGCTGACGCGGCCCTTGTAGTCGCCCATGTCGGCCAGCTTGTCGTTCAGGTAGTCGCGCACGAGGTAGGGCAGGGCGATGTGTAGGGCGAGCACCAATACGACCAGGCCGGTCAGGGTCCAGAGCGGCCAGCTGTAGCGACGTTTCATGGCAGAATCTCCCGAACGATAGTTAGCCATTGACTGTCCACAGTCTCATCCGTTCGCTGGACGCGCCCCCATCGCGGGCTTAACCTTGGATTTTTCCTGCTGCAGCACAAGGACCTTTTCGCCATGAGCCGCATTTACGCCGACAACGCCCACTCCATCGGCAACACGCCGCTGGTGCAGATCAACCGCATCGGCCCGCGTGGGGTGACCCTGCTGGCCAAGATCGAGGGGCGCAACCCCGGCTACTCGGTCAAGTGCCGCATCGGCGCGAACATGATCTGGGATGCGGAAAGCTCGGGCAAGCTCAAGCCGGGCATGACCATCGTCGAGCCGACCTCGGGCAATACCGGCATCGGCCTGGCCTTCGTGGCCGCCGCGCGCGGTTACAAGCTGATGTTGACCATGCCCGCCTCCATGAGCCTGGAGCGGCGCAAGGTGCTCAAGGCACTGGGTGCCGAACTGGTCCTGACCGAGCCGGCCAAGGGCATGAAAGGTGCCATCGAAAAGGCCGGCGAGATCGTCGCCAGCGACCCCGAGCTGTATTTCATGCCGCAGCAGTTCGACAACCCGGCCAACCCGGCCATCCATGAGAAGACCACCGGCCCGGAGATCTGGAACGACACCGACGGTGCCGTCGATGTGTTGGTGGCGGGCGTGGGCACTGGCGGTACCATCACGGGTATCTCGCGGTACATCAAGCAGGTCCAGGGCAAGCCGATCCTCAGCGTTGCGGTCGAGCCATTGGGTTCGCCGATCATCACCCAGGCCATGGCCGGGCAGGACATCACCCCTGCACCGCACAAGATCCAGGGCATCGGCGCCGGTTTCATTCCCAAGAACCTCGACTTGTCGCTGGTGGACCGTGTGGAGCTGGTCAGCGACGACGAAGCCAAGGCCATGGCGCTGCGCCTGATGCAGGAAGAGGGCATTCTGTGCGGCATTTCCTGTGGCGCCGCCATGGCAGCGGCGGCCAGGCTGGCGGAGAAGCCGGAAATGCAGGGCAAGACCATCGTGGTGATCCTGCCCGATTCGGGCGAGCGCTACCTGTCGAGCATGCTCTTCAGCGACCTGTTCACCGAGACCGAACTGCAAGCCTGATGGCTGTGCTGTAGAGGCGGGCAGTGGCTGCGACGCCGCTGTGCCGACCGCTGCCCCGCGCCTTTCATTTCCAGCCGGGCCCCCAGGGTTTATCATGGCGCACTGCCCATTCGAGGATCCGCTCCATGACCCTTTCCTTCGCCGCCAAGGCCGCCGTGCTGTTGCTGTTCATCGGCAGCACGCTCTACGTGCACTTGCGTGGCAAGGCGCGTCTGCCGGTGTTGCGCCAGTTCGTCAACCATTCCGCCTTGTTCGCGCCCTACAACGCTTTGATGTACCTGTTCTCCAGCGTGCCGTCCAAACCCTATCTGGACCGCAGCAAGTTCCCTGAACTGGATGTGCTCAAGGACAACTGGCAGGTCATCCGCGACGAAGCCATGCACCTGTTCGACGAGGGCTATATCCGCGCTGCCGAGAAGAACAACGACGCCGGCTTCGGTTCGTTCTTCAAGAAAGGCTGGAAGCGTTTCTACCTCAAGTGGTACGACAAATCCCTGCCATCGGCCAACGCGCTATGCCCACGCACCGTGGAGTTGGTCAACAGCATTCCCAACGTCAAAGGCGCCATGTTCGCGCTGTTGCCGGGCGGCAGCCACCTGAACCCGCACCGCGACCCGTTCGCCGGGTCGCTGCGCTACCACCTGGGCCTGTCGACGCCCAACTCCGACGCCTGCCGCATTTTCGTCGACGGCCAGGAGTACGCCTGGCGTGATGGCGACGATGTGATGTTCGACGAGACCTATGTGCACTGGGTCAAGAACGAGACCGAGCACACCCGGGTCATCCTCTTCTGTGATATCGAGCGGCCGTTGAACAATCGCTTCATGGCGGGCCTGAACAAGCGCGTCAGCGCCTTTCTGGGCCGCGCCACCGCACCGCAGAACCTGGACGACGAGCGCGTCGGCGGCATCAACCAGGCCTACGCCTGGAGCAAGACCTTCAGCGATCGCTTCAGCGGCAAGGTCAAACAGTTCAAGCGCGCCAACCCCAAAGCCTACCGCGTCCTGCGCCCGGTGCTGGCGGTGGTGGTGCTGACTGCATTGGGGTATTGGCTGTTTGGTTAATCATTAAGGCCCTTTCACCGCCTTCGCCGCCCTACGCGCAAGCCCGCTCCCACGAGGGTTTTTCGAGTTGCGAGAATCGTGTGGGAGCGGGCTCTGCCCGCGAAGGCGTCAGTACAGGCAATACACCTCCCTCCCTTGTCACACCTTGTCCAACCTCCCCACCTGAGGATGCATACGATTCGCTTTTACAACTGAATCGTAAGGAAGTTCCATGCATCCTCCACTGTCTTTGCGGCCCTTGGCCGTAATGATCGCCCTGACCATTGCCGGGGTGACTCAAGCCGAGCCGATCGAATTGACTGCTCCGACCATTCTCGACGAAGTCGTGGTCACGGCATCCGGCTTCGAGCAAAGCGTGGAGGATGCGCCGGCCTCCGTCACCATCATCACCGGCGATGAACTGCGCAAGAAATCCTACAATGACCTCGGCGACGCCGTACGCAACATCGAAGGCGTCATCGTCAACGGCAGCGCCAACGAAACCGACATTTCCATCCGTGGCATGCCACCGGACTACACCCTGATCCTGGTCGATGGCAAACGCCAGAGCAGCCGTGAAACCCGGGTCAACGGCAACCGCGGCTACGAGCAGAGCTTCGTACCACCGGCCGAAGCCATCGAGCGCATCGAAGTGGTCCGCGGCCCGATGTCGTCGCTGTACGGCTCGGACGCCATTGGCGGTGTGATCAACATCATCACTCGCAAGGTGTCACCCCAGTGGGGCGGTTCGGTGTCCTACGACTACGCCGCGCGCCAGCACAGCGATCAGGGCAACGCTCGTCAGACCCAGTTCTACCTCAACGGTCCGCTAGTGGAAAAGTACCTGGGCGTGCAGGTCTGGGGGCGCTACCTGGACCGCCAGGCCGACGATGACGTGGAGGTCACCAATGGCTTCACCAAGGCCGACCACAAGGACCTCACCGCGCGCCTGGCCTTCACCCCCAATGAGAACCACGACATCCTCCTTGAAGCCGGTGCCACACGCCTGAAGAACGGCGACGGCACCAGCGTCAACTGGGCCACCCGCGAACAGGAAAACAACCGCGACCACTACTCGCTCTCGCACCAGGGACGCTGGGGCTGGGCAACGTCCGACGTGTCCCTGGCCTATGAAAAAGCCAGCCGCGAGGGCAAGGCTGCGGCCAATCAGCCGGAAATTCTGGGGCGCAAACCGGTGGTGGAGAACACCGTATTCGATGCCAAGCTGGTCATCCCCACGGCCTACAACATCACCACCACCGGCCTGCAATGGAACCGGGCGCAGCTGAGCGATTGGAACCAGGGCCTGATGGACCGCCGCAACTACCAGTTCTCGGTGACCCAGAAAGCCCTGTTCGCCGAAAACGAATGGTCGGTAACCGACGATTTCGCCCTGACCACCGGCGCCCGCGTCGACGAGCACGAGCAATACGGCACCCACGTCAGCCCGCGTATCTATGGCGTCTGGCGTGCCACTCCGGACTGGACCTTCAAGGGTGGCGTGGCACGGGGCTTCAAGGCGCCGGAAATCCGTGCGGTGGTGCCCGGTTACGCCACCATCCGTCGCAACACCTACGTGAACCTGGGCAACCCGGACCTGAAACCGGAAACCAGCACCAACTACGAACTGTCGGCGCTGTGGTCCAACCGCAATAACCTGTCGGCCGGCGCCACCGTGTTTCACAACGTGTTCAAGGACAAACTGTCCACGGAAAACACCGCGCGCCGCTGGAACGGCTACATCGTCCAGGACCGCATCAACGTCGATGAAGCGACGATCACCGGTGCCGAAGTCAACGGCCGCTGGGACATCACCCGTGCCTTTGCCGTGAAGGGCAACTACACCTACACCGATTCGGAGCAGAAAAGCGGCAGCAACGCGGGCGCACCGCTGTCGCTGACACCCGAGCACAAGGCGAACGTCAGTGCCGACTGGACAGTGTCCGAGCGCGCCCAGGCGTGGGCCTCGGTCAATTACTATGGCCAGGAATACGGCACCACCCTGAGTGGCGAACCGGCGCCGGCCTACACTACGGCCGACATCGGCGGCTCCTACGAGCTGACCCGCGACATCACCCTCAAGGCGGCGGTGTACAACCTGGCCGACAAGCGTCTGGACGACGATACCTACGGCACGGTCAATTACAGTCGCACGTTCTGGATGGGCACCACGCTGCGCTTCTGACACGCCAACGGTCCACCGGAAGGATCAGCCCGGCAGCCGCACCAGCGCGGCCAACCCCGGTGTCCGGTTTTCCAGCACCAGCTCGCCGCCATGGGCCTGTACGCAGGCGCGGGCGATCGCCAGCCCCATGCCCAGGCCACCACCGTGGCTGGGGTCGGCGCCGCCCTTGCCCAACTGCACGAAGGGCTCGAACACCTGTTGCAGCCAAGCGGCGTCGATCCCCGGTCCGTGATCACGAATCTCGATGCACAGCCCGCCCGTTTCTTCCCTATGCAGGCGCACCTGCGCATCACCGCCATGGCGCAAGGCATTGTCGATCAGGTTGGTCAGCGCCCGCTTGAGGGCCAGAGGGCGACAGCGGCAGGCCACCGGCGCTGAGCCTTGCCAGTCGATAGGTGTGCCCAAGGTCTGGTAGCGCCGGGCCAGGTCGCTGAGCACCTCACTCAGCGACACCTCGACGGTGGCCTCCTGCACCGCATCGCCGCGCACGAAGTCCAGGGTTTCGCTGACCATGGCGCGCAATTCGTCGAGGCTGTCGAGCATGTCCTGGCGCAGCTCGGGGTCTTCAAGCAACTCCACCTGCAACCGCAGCTCGGTGATGGGCGTATTGAGGTCGTGGCTCAGCGCGGCCAGCATGCGCGTGCGGCCCTCGACATGGCGGGCGATACGCTCCTGCATCACATTGAACGCCAGGGTCAGTTCCTGTGCCTCGCGCGGGCCCGACAACGGCAGCGGCGTAATCCATTCGCCGCGGCTGACGCGCTCCGTGGCCAGGGCCAGGCGCTTGACCGGCGCGACGACGCGGCGCATGAAGAAAATCACGATCAGCAGCACCGGGATGGTACTGACCGGCACGCTGTAGGCCAGCAGCCGGCCCCATTCATAGGCACCGGCAGGTGCCTGCTCGGCGTTGAGCTGGGTGCCATCGGGCAAGCTCATCGAGCTGCGCAGGCGCAGGGCCTGCCAACCGGCGCGCTTGAACAGATGCTCGCGGGCCGGACCGCCACTGCTGCGTTCCAGTTGCAGGACGATCGTCACGTCAGCGGGCAACCCCAGTCGCTGGCGCACGGCGGTAGCCAGCCTGCGTTCTTCGGTGTGCATGGCGAAGGGCTGGACCTGAGCCGTAGAAGCGACCCAGAAGCGCGTGTCGGCAGTGGCCATGGCATCCAGCAGGCGGTTCGTATCGGCCGACGGCAGATCCCGTGCCGCTTGATAGGCCGTGGCCAGACGCTCGACCACCAAGGTGCGTGACAGCGGGTGTACCAGCGATCCGGTGCGTTGCAGCAACAGCATCGCGATGAGGTTGGACGCCAGCAGCGCCAGCAGCAACAGCACACCCAGTTGCCGAGTCATGGTCCGTGGCCAGGCCCGGCGCAGTCCTTTCATGCCGGGTACTGCACCACGTTCGCCGCCAGGCGGTAGCCGCCACCCCACACGGTCTGCAACAGGGTCGGCTGCAAGGCGCTGTCGGCCAGCTTGCGGCGCAGACGGCTGATCTGCCGATCGATGGCCCGATCGAACAGATCGCTGCCCGGCCGCGAGGTCAGCTCGATCAAGCGCTCGCGACCCAGCACGGTATTGGGGTGCTCGAGAAACACTTCCAGCAAGCGGCCTTCCACGGTGCTCAAACGCACCTGGCTCTGGTCCCTGCGGGTCAAGGTGTTACAGCCGCTGCGAAAGCTCAGGTCGGCGAACTCGAAGCGGCGCAAGGGGGCGGGCATGGCTGGCGGCGCGTCGCTCGAGGTGCCGCGTCGACGCAGTACGCTGTGGATGCGCGCCACCAGTTCACGTGGTTCGAACGGTTTGACCACGTAGTCGTCGGCGCCGGCGTCCAGCCCCTGAACGCGGTCCGCGCAGGCATCGCGTGCGGTCAGCAGAATCACCGCGGCGGCGGACTTGTGCGCCAGCGCCCGACACAGCTCGAATCCATCACCGTCGGGCAACATGACATCGAGAATCAGCACGTCGAACGAATCCTGCTTGAGCAAGGCCCACATGCCGGCCGCGTCTTCGGTGGTACGCACGTCAAAGCCGAAACGACGCAGGTAGATGGCCAGCGGCTCGCGGATCTTGCGGTGGTCATCGACCACCAGCAAGCGAGGAGAGGAAGGATTCATGATGGGGTGCGTTCGCGGATGATTCTCATTCGGAGCGCGATATTACAGCAAGCCAGATACCCGTGCAGCAGCACCGAAAGGGGTCAGCAGGTGCCAACCCCTTCGGCCGGGGTCACACCTGGGCGTTCTTGAACGCCAGGCGGAACCGGTGCAGCAATGGCTCGGTGTAGCCGCTGGGCTGCTCGCAGCCTTGGAACACTAGCGCGCTGGCAGCGGTGAACGCCACCGATGCCTGGAAGTCCGCCGCCATTGGGCGGTACGACGGATCCCCGGCATTCTGCTGGTCGACCACCCGGGCCATGCGCTCCAGGGTCTCGACGATCTGTTCGCGACTGACCACGCCGTGGGTCAGCCAGTTGGCCAGATGCTGGCTGGAGATGCGCAAGGTGGCGCGATCTTCCATCAGCCCGACGTCATGGATGTCCGGCACCTTGGAACAACCGATGCCCTGTTCGACCCAGCGCACCACGTAGCCCAGCAAGCCCTGGGCATTATTGTCCAGTTCCTGACGGATCTCCTCGGCACTCCATTGCGCGTTCGCCACCACCGGAATGGTCAACAGGTTGTCCAGCAGCGCATCGTGCTCGGCCTTGGCGTCGATCTGCTCCAAAGTCTGCTGCACCTCGCTGACGTTGACCTGATGGTAATGCAGCGCATGCAGCGTGGCCGCAGTAGGCGAGGGCACCCAGGCCGTATTGGCGCCGGCCTTGGGATGGCCGATCTTCTGCACCAGCATGTCGGCCATCAGGTCGGGCATGGCCCACATGCCCTTGCCGATCTGCGCCTTGCCACGCAGGCCACAGGCCAGGCCAGTAAGCATGTTGTTGCGCTCGTAGGCGGCAATCCAGGCACTGCCCTTCATGTCGCCCTTGCGCATCATCGGCCCAGCCTGCATGGCGCTGTGGATCTCGTCGCCGGTGCGATCCAAAAAGCCGGTGTTGATGAACGCCACGCGGGTCGATGCCGCCGCGATACAGGCCTTGAGGTTGACCGACGTGCGGCGCTCCTCGTCCATGATGCCGATCTTCAGGGTGTTGTGGGAAAGGTTGAGCAAGTCCTCGATGGCGGCGAACAAGCGGTCGGCGAAGGCCACCTCGGCCGGCCCGTGCATCTTCGGCTTGACGATGTACAGGCTGCCGGTGCGCGAGTTGCCCCGGCGCTCCAGGTCGTACAACCCGATCAGGCTGGTGACGACGCCGTCCAGAATGCCCTCGGGAATCTCCCGACCTTCATCGTCGAGGATCGCCGGATTGGTCATCAGGTGGCCGACGTTGCGGATCAACAACAGTGAACGGCCATGCAGGGTCAGCTCGCCGCCCGCTGGCGTGTGGTACTGGCGGTCCGGATTGAGCCGGCGGGTGATGCGCTGGCCGCCTTTCTCCAGCTCTTCGGTCAGATCGCCGCGCATCAGGCCCAACCAGTTGCGGTAGATCGCCACCTTGTCGCTGGCATCCACGGCTGCGACCGAGTCTTCGCAATCGATGATGGTCGACAGGGCAGCTTCGAGCAGCAGGTCCTTTACCCCGGCGGCGTCGGTACGGCCGATGGGCGAAGTCGGGTCGATCTGGATCTCGATGTGCAGGCCATGGTGCTTGAGCAGCACGGCAACCGGCTGCTGCGCGTCGCCCTGGAAGCCGACGAACTGGCTCGGATCGGCCAGCGCGCTGACGCTGCCATCGGCCAGGCTCACCTGCAATTGGCCGCCCTCGATGCGATAGCCGTTGGCATCGCGGTGCGAGCCGTTGGCCAGTGGCGTGCTCTGGTCGAGCAGGTCGCGGGCGAAGGCAATCACTCGGTCGCCGCGAACCTGGTTGTAGCCTTGGCCCTTGGCCGCACCGTCGCTTTCAGGAATCGCGTCGGTGCCGTACAGCGCATCGTACAGGGAGCCCCAGCGGGCGTTGGCGGCGTTCAGGGCGTAGCGGGCATTGGTCGATGGCACCACCAGCTGCGGGCCGGCCACCAAGGCGATCTCGTCATCGACGTCGCTGGTGCTGATCTGCACGCGGTCGGGCTGGGGCAGCAGGTAGCCGATCGACTGCAGGAAGCTGCGGTAGGCGGCCGGGTCTTTAATCGGGCCAGGGTGAGCACGGTGCCAAGTGTCCAGCTCGGTCTGCAAGCGGTCGCGCTCGGCCAGCAACAGGCGGTTCTGCGGTGCGAATTCATGGACCAGGGCGTCGAAACCGGTCCAGAACGCTTCGGATTCCAGCCCGCTGCCAGGCAGCACTTCGTTCTCGATGAAATCGTACAGGGTGGCGTCGACCTGCAGACGCTGGGCTCTCATGCGGTGCTTCATTGCAGTCTCCTCGAATACGGGGGGCGGGATTCAGGCCAGGGCGGCAGCGCCGGCCTTGGCGACCTGGGCGTCTTCAGCGGGCTTGACCCCGGAGACGCCGACCGCGCCGATGACCTGGCCTTCGTGGATCAGCGGCACGGCGCCTTCCAGGCACGTCATCAGATTACCCGACAGGAACGCGGTCCGTCCGTTGTTGACCATCTCTTCGAACACCACCGATTCCTTGCGCCCCAGGGCGGAGGTGCGCGCCTTGCCCGGTGCGATGTAGGCCGTGCTGGCAGCGGCGCCGTCCAGGCGTTCGAAAGCCAGCAGGTGCCCGCCGTCGTCGACCACGGCAATGCCCACTGCCCAGTTGTTCTTTTGCGCCTCGGCGCGGGCGGCAGCGAGGATGCGGGTGACGTCTTCCTGGCCAAGAATCGCTTTGCTTTGCATGTGCTTCTCCAGTTCGGTTGTCGAGCGGTTCAGGTTGCAGTGTTTCGATAGGGTGAAGGGTCAGTCGGTCATGGCCTGTTCGACCAGTTCGATCCAGTGCCGCACGGGCGTGCGCGCTGCACCGTCCAGGTGATTCTGGCAGCCGATGTTGGCCGTGGCGATCACCTCTGGCGCGCCGCTCTCCAGCGCCGCGAGGCGGTTGTCGCGCAGCTGTCGCGACAGCACCGGCTGGGTCACCGAATAGGTGCCGGCCGAACCGCAGCACAGATGCCCGTCCGGTACATCGGTCAGATGAAAGCCCAGGCGCCGCAGCAAGTGTTCGGTTACACCCCCCAGTTTCTGTGCGTGCTGCAAGGTACAAGGGCAGTGAAACGCCAGGCGCAGGTCGGTGTGCACGGCCAGTTGCTCCACCGGCTCGTCGCGCAGCACTTCGACCAGGTCCTTGGCCAGGCGGCTGACCGTCTGCGCCTTGGCCGCGTAGGCCGGATCCTGCTCCAGCAGGTGACCGTAGTCCTTGATGAAGGCGCCGCAACCGCTGGCAGTCTGCACGATGGCTTCGGCGCCCGCTTCGATGGCCGGCCACCAGGCATCGATGTTGTGTCGGGCCCGCTGCAGGCCACGGGCCTGGTCATCCAGGTGATAGTCCACCGCGCCACAGCAAGCGGCCTGGCGAACCGCCGTGACGGTGATACCCAGGCGGTCCAATACCCGCGCGGCGGCGGCATTGGTGTTGGGCGACAGTCCGGGTTGCACGCAGCCTTCGAGCATCAGCACGCGACGTGTGTGCTGCGCGGTAGGCCGCGGCACGGCAGGGTGAACCTGACGCGGCAGCTTGTCCTTGAGGCGTTGCGGCAGCAGCGGGCGAAAGGTCTGGCCCAGCTGGATCAACGCCTTGAAGGCGGTCGGATGAGGTGCCAGCGCGCGCAGACCGCCGCGTAGCCAGCGCTGCTCGACCGGTCGCGGCACTGCCTGGTCCACCACTGCCCGGCCGATGTCCAGCAGGTTGTGATAGTCCACCCCCGAAGGGCAGGTGGTCTCGCAGTTGCGGCAGCTCAGGCAGCGATCCAGGTGCTGCTGCGTGTGTGCTGTCACCTCATGGCCTTCGAGCACTTGCTTGATCAGGTAGATGCGTCCACGGGGGCCGTCCAGCTCGTCACCCAGCAGTTGATAGGTCGGGCAGGTGGCATTGCAGAAACCGCAATGCACGCAGCTGCGCAAAATGCGTTCGGCTTCCTCGGCGCGTGGCAGCAAGCGGGCCTGATCACTCAATTGGGTCTGCATGGTTCAGGGCTCCTGTCTTACAGCTGCGCGTAGAGGCGGCCGGGGTTGAAGATGCCTTGCGGGTCCAGCTGCGTCTTGAGCTGGCGGTGATAGCGCAGCAACAAGTCGGGCAGAGGCTGGAACGGCTCGGAGGTGATCCCTGCGGTGTAGCAGGTGACATGCCCGCCGACCGCCTCGACCACCTGACGGATCGACGCGGCGCTGGCACTGGATTTCAGCCAGCGCTGGGCGCCACCCCAGTCGATCAATTGCTCGCCGGGCAGGTCGAGGATGCCGGTGTTGTTGGGCAGCGACAGGCGCCAGAGCGGTTCTGGCTGCGCGAAGAAGGGCAGGCGATGTTCGTTCAAGTCATCCCAGAACGCCGAGTCGATGGGCTCGCCACCGATCCGCTCATGGGCGGCAGCCACTGATCCCTCGCCGCTTTCCAAGCGCAGGTAGAGAAAGTCTGCGCTGTGGCAGGCGGCACTGATGGGCATCGGCTGTTGGCCCCATTCGGCCAGCTTGAGCAAAGCGCGCTCGGCGTCGCAGCTCAGCTTGATGCTGAAACAGGCGCGCGGCTTGGGCAGCACTTTGAGCGACACCTCGGTGAGCACGCCCAGGGCGCCAAAACTGCCGGTCAGCAAACGCGACAGGTCGTAGCCGGCGACGTTCTTCATCACCTCGCCGCCAAAGCGCAGATGCTTGCCCAGCCCGGTGATGACCCGCGTACCCAGCACATAGTCGCGGGCAGAACCGGCCCATGGGCGGCGCGGGCCTGATAATCCAGCCGCAATCGTGCCCCCCAGGGTTGCCTGCTCGCCATAAGCCGGTGGCTCGAAAGGCAGCATCTGCCCCGCCTCCTCGACGGCGGCCCGCAAGGTCTGCAAGGGTGTACCGGCGCGCGCGGTGATCACCAACTCCGTGGGGTCGTAGCTGACGATGCCGCAATGCGCGCGGGTGTCGAGTCGTTCACCGGCACTGGGGCGGCCAAGGAACGCCTTGCTGGCACTGCCCTGGATACACAGTGGACGGTCGTCCACCAGTGCCTGCCGCACTTGATCGAGCAACTGCTCGCTGGCGTCGAAATCGCGCTCGGCCATCAGAAGCGCTCCAGTTCGGGAAAGGGCAGTTGTCCGTGATGGATATGCATGGCGCCGAATTCGGCACAGCGCTGCAGGGTCGGAATGTTTTTGCCGGGATTGAGCAGGCGGTCGGGGTCGAACGCCGCTTTCACGGCGTGGAACAGGGTCAGCTCGTCGCTGTTGAACTGCGCGCACATCTGGTTGATCTTCTCCCGGCCCACGCCATGCTCACCGGTGATGCTGCCGCCCACTGCCACGCACAGTTCCAGGATCTGCCCGCCTAACGCCTCGGCGCGCTCAAGCTCGCCTGACTGATTGGCATCGAACAGGATCAGCGGGTGCATGTTGCCGTCCCCGGCATGAAACACGTTGGCCACGCGCAGCCCATATTGCTCCGACAACTCGGCGATGCCCTTGAGCACGCCTGGCAGTGCGCGGCGCGGAATGGTGCCGTCCATGCAGTAGTAGTCGGGCGACAGACGCCCGACGGCAGGAAAGGCGTTCTTGCGTCCTGCCCAGAAACGCAAGCGTTCGGCCTCGTCCCGGGCCTGGCGGACCTCGGTCGCGCCAGCTTCGGTCAACACCTGATACACCCGCTGGCAATCGTCGTGCACATCAGACTCCACGCCATCGAGCTCGCACAGCAGGATCGCCTCGGCGTCCACCGGATAGCCGGCATGGATGAAGTCCTCGGCAGCGCGAATGGCCAGGTTGTCCATCATTTCCAGGCCGCCGGGGATGATCCCCGCAGCGATGATCTGGGCCACGGCCGCACCCGCCTTTTCCACCGAGTCGAAGCTGGCCAGCAACACCTTGGCCACCTGCGGCTTGGGCAACAGCTTGACGGTCACCTCGGTGATGATGCCCAGCATGCCTTCGGAACCGGTGAACAGGGCCAGCAGGTCGAAGCCGGGCGAGTCCAGCGCATCGCTGCCCAGGGTCAGGCGCTCACCTTCGATGGTGAGCATCTGCACCTTGAGCAGGTTGTGCACGGTCAAACCGTATTTCAGGCAATGCACACCGCCCGCATTTTCCGCAACGTTGCCGCCGATCGAGCAGGCAATCTGTGATGATGGATCGGGAGCGTAGTACAGACCGTAGGGTGCCGCCGCCTGCGAGATCGCCAGGTTGCGCACGCCCGGCTGTACCCGCGCCCAGCGCCCGGCGGGGTCGATCTCGAGAATCTGCTTGAACCGAGCCATGACCAACAGCACACCCTGTTCGAGTGGCAGGGCGCCACCGGACAGCCCGGTCCCGGCGCCACGGGCAACCACCGGCACTTGGCGTTCATTGCACAGCTTGAGCAACACCTCGACCTGCTCGATACGCTCGGGCAATACCACCAGCAGCGGTACGGTGCGATAGGCACTCAGCCCGTCGCACTCGTAGGGGCGCAAGTCTTCGGCGCGATGCAGCACGGTCAGGTCGGGAACACGAGCGTCCAGGGCCTGCACCAGCGCGGCTTTGTCCACCTTGGGCAGAGCACCGTCGATGCGTTCGTCGTAGAGGATGTTCATGGGCGCAGGTCACCGGCTTGTCGTTCTTATGCGCTCAACAGTGGTCGTAATCGCCCAGTCTGTCTACGGTCCGAACCACTGGTAGGACCAGTTCTTTTTGCGCTAGGGCTTCTATCGCCGCCTCTACTGGCTTATTTTCAGCTGGTCGCCAAGCGCCTGGGATAAATTTCGGGCGATGGTCCTACCAGCAGGCATGACATGCACACTAAACCTCAGATCGCCGATATCGTGTGCGAGCGCATCGAGCGGCTCATCGTCGATGGCGTTCTCAAGACCGGGCAGCCGTTGCCGTCGGAGCGACGCCTGGTGGAAAAGCTCGGAGTATCGCGCAATGCACTGCGTGAAGGCCTCAAGCTGTTGCGTGCTCGCGGCATCATTGCCACCGAGCAGGGGCGCGGTTCGTTCGTGGCGTCGCTGTCACCGGCCAACGACGCCACGCCCCTGATGCACCTGTTCAGTTCCCAGCCGCGAACCCTCTATGATTTGTTCGAAGTGCGTTCGCTGCTCGAAGGCGAATCGGCGCGGCTGGCCGCGCTGCGCGGCACCCAGGCCGATTTCGTCCTGATCGAACGCAGCTATCAAGCCTTGCTGGCGGCCCATGACCAGCCACTGGACGCCACTCGGCACGCACACTTGGACCATGCCTTCCACCTGGCCATCTGCGACGCCTCGCACAATCCGGTGCTGGTGCAGACCCTGCGCTCGCTGACTGATCTGTTGCTCAACTCGGTGTTTGCCTGCGTGAACAACCTGTACCACCGCCATCCGCAGAAACAGCAGATCGACAAGCAACACGCCAAGCTCTACACCGCCGTGATCAACCGCCAGCCCGAGCAGGCACGCAGGGCTGCCGTTGCCCACATCGAAAGCATCTGTGCCAACCTGCGCGAGATCGAAGGGGAAGAGCAGCGTCTGGTCAGGGCGACGATGCGCCTTGAAGGCTGGGCCTGAAGCGCCGCGCTAAGCGTTTTTCAGGCACTTGAGGTTGGCGAAGTCGTTACGCAGCTCACCCAACTTGCGCTCGATACGCACACGCTGCTCGGGCGTGCTATCCGCGGCAAGCCCCGTCATCAGGTCAATGGCGGCTTGCTCGGTGCGGGCGTAGGCCACCTTGTATTGCGGCGTCCATACCGCTTCGCGCTGTTGCAGCAACTGCGCGATCCGTGTCGGAAACTCGGCAGACTGGCGCTGCTGCAATGCCGCCAGCAGCTGGTTTTGCCAATGCTCGCGGTTGTCGATCCACTCGCGGTTCTGCGCCCCCAGGTTTTGCGACCAGTCCTGCACCCGTTGCTGCTGCGCATCGGTCAGCTTGCCGAACCACGGGGTGAGGCGTTTGCTCATGCGCTTGGCGCGTTCGTCGATCTGCGCCTGCAATGGCGGTTCGACGTATTCCTTGCGGCGCTTGATCAGGTCTTCGCTGAACGCCTGCTGCAGCGCGCGCACCTGGTTGTCATCCAGGCCCTGCAGCAGCTCCACCGCGGAGGGCGTCACTTGCACCGCAATGGCCGAAATCGCCTGTTTGGCCTCGGCTGTCCGCTCGCGCAGCGCTGGCGCGGTTACCTGCTGCTCGGCCACCATTCGCTGGACCTTGTCCAGCCATTGCAGGCTGTCTGCCAACTGCGTGGTGCAATGCCAGCGCAGATGCTCCTTGAGACGCTCGTCGAACCAGTTTTTCTGCTCGCGATTCATGTCCAGGTAGTCGTTCATCGACCAGGGAATGATCACGTCCAGATTGCGATAGGCCAGGTCCACCCGGGTGCAGCCACCGAACATCAGGCACAGGCCCATGAGCATCAAGCAGTGGAGCAGGCGACGAGACAGAGAGTTCATGGCGGCAGTCCGTGCGATGGCGTTGTTGTGGTTATAGAGCCATGCCGGGGCGTGCGGTTCAGCACGATGTGGGAAAAACGCGGTGTCAGAAAAACGTGTGTTGGGCCTTGAGCATGAACATGCTGTCGCACTGACCATTCTGCCCTGAGTAAGCGGCGCAGTTGGCCCCGCTCAGGTCCGAGCCACTGTAGATGAAGTTCAGGTCGAAACTACCGACGGGTCGTGACATCTGCAACGACCAGTCGTTGAAAGCCCGTACTTCCTGCCCCTCGCCGATGGTGAACGGGGTGGAAAGCTGATGGTTGCTGACTTTCATGGTGAAGCCGACATCCAGCAACGGCAGGCCGCCAAGGTCGGCGAACAGCGTACTGTTCTGGCCATCGGGGGTGTTGTTGAAGGCAGCACCGAAGCGCCGGTCCAGCACCCGCAGGCCGGCGTAGAACGCGTGGGTCGCGGGGGCGTCCAGTTCCGGGTAACTGTACTGGATCACGCCCACTTCATAGCCCAGGGAGTTGTCGAACGGGTGCTTGTAGCCCAGGTAGGAATCCACCTCGAGGTTGCTGGAAGAGGTCAGGCCCATGTTGGGTGACCACTGGCCGAAATACAGGCCGCTGTCATGGGTCAGGTCCAACCCACCGTGGAACGAACTGCCCGTACTTGGCTGCACCAGGCCCACGGCCATGCTGCGCGACGGGGTGGTGCCGAGCTTGAGGTTGAAATCGCCAATGTCACGTTGAATGACCTGGGCGTAGAGAGAAGGGGGGACCGCGAGTCCGGCTATCAATAACCAGCTGGGTCTGAGCATGCCTACCTCCAGTAAGCCTGGACGGCCCGATCTAGAAGGGTGCAAGCATACCGCTCATGGGCGGTGCAGGGCTGCCATTCGTCGATTCGAGGGGATGAAGGTGATGCGAGGAGTAACGCGAAGCGGAAGTTTTGCCCGGCGCGGTGGCCGGGCCGCAAACTTACTTCTTGCCCAGGCTGATGTGCTTGGACGGGGTGAAGGTCTGGCCGCTGACGCCCTTGGCAATCTGCTGGATTTCACCACCGGACTTCAGAAACGCGGCGATCTGTTCGTTGATCGACTCGCTGGTTTCAACGGCGGGAGCGGGCTTGACTTTGCTGTTGGATGCTTTAACGCGCATGGCTGCCATTAACCTGTCAAAAATTAATATGGCCAGGCATTGTACATGATTTATCCACTCCCGGCTGAGCCAGATAGACCAGCGGTGCTGGCGCAGCAGCGTCGCAGCGTAAGGAATCGGCGTACCAACCACGGGCGCAGGACGCGTTGCGCAGCCAGCGCAAGGGTTCTCGGGTAGAATGCCGAGCCAGGTGACGAGGAATATTCGAAATGGCTTTAGTCGGGCGCTACAACGCATTGCAAGTGGTAAAACATACGGACTTCGGGCTGTACCTGGACGGCGGCGCGGACGGTGAGATCCTGCTGCCCAACCGCTACATCCCCAAGGACATTCCCAGCGAAGACGAAGACTGGCTGAACGTCTTCGTGTATCTGGACAGCGAAGACAAGCTGCTGGCCACCACTGAAAAACCCAAGGTTCAGGTGGGCGAGTTCGCCAGCCTCAAGGTCGTCGAGATCAACAGCATCGGTGTTTTCCTCGACTGGGGCTTGCCCAAGGACCTGCTGCTGCCGTATTCCGAAGAAAAGCGCCAGATGAAGGCGGGCGAATACTGCGTGGTGCATGTCTATCTGGACAAGCGTACCCGCCGCATCACCGCCACTGCACGCCTGGACCGCTACCTGGACAAACTGCCGCCGGCCTACCAGGTGGGTCAGGAGGTCGATCTGCTGGTCGTCGAAGAAACCGACATGGGCTTCAAGGCCATCATCGACAACGCCCACTGGGGCCTGATCCACAAGAACGAAGTGTTCAAGTTCCTGCGTTCCGGCAAGCAGGAGAAGGGCTACATCAAGGAGCTGCGCAGCGACGGCAAGATCGCCCTGAGCCTGCAGCCGGTTGGCGCCCAGCTGGCCAGCAGCCTCAACGCACAGATCCTCGAAAAGCTGCGCGCCAATCAGGGCACGCTGCCGGTCAGCGACAAGAGCGATCCGAAGGTCATCAGCGACCTGTTCGGTGTCAGCAAGGGCAACTTCAAGAAGGCCATCGGCGCCCTCTACAAGGACGGCCAGATCGTCATTCACGCCGACCGCATCGAACTGGCCTGAGGCCTGCCGCGCAGCCCGGTGTCAGGGCTGCAGGACTGTCAGGGCTGCAGGAACGACGCGAAGCTGACGCCGCTGCCGGTGGGGCGCACGTCCTTGAGAAAAGAATCCTTGTCGGCGCTCAGCTCCAGGCTGACCGTCGACTTGCGCTTGCCGGCGTTACGCACCACCAAGCCCTCGATGTGCTCGCGCAGGAACGCGGTGGTCACCTTCAGGTGCAGTAGCTGATCGCTGGAAGGGGTGTGCAGCAGCAAGTGAATCCATTCGTACTGGCCGATCTGCAGGCGAGCTACGGGGATGTCGAACCACCAGATATTGCGCTTGGGGTCCAGCAGGGTGAAGTGGCAGTTGTTGACGCCGAGCACCGCGCCGCCCAGTTCCTTGTTGCGACGGGCGATGGCTTGGGGTTTGTCGAGTTTCATGGAAATTCCTACAGGTATGACGCTTCGGCGCACTGGCCGAATCCGACCGGCATTCTGCGGGCAAATCACCGGAACATAAAGCGCTGGCAAGCCATACGTGCATGGCCCATGAACGCGGCGTCTTCTGTTGCGCAAAATAATTTGAAACTCTGGCGGTCCGACGCTGGTCAATTCCTGTGTCGAGACAAGACATTCCTAAATGACCAGGAGACTTACCATGAGCGGCACTACAGACAAGATCAAGGGCATGGCCAACGAAGCGGTCGGTAACGTCAAGCAGGGTGTAGGCAAGGCCACCGGCAACGAAGAACTGCAAGTCAAAGGCGCAGTTCAAGAGAAGAAAGGCGAAGCACAGCAAGTCGAAGGCGACGTGAAGAATGCCGTCAAAGACACTGTGAAAAAACCCTGAGGTAGAGTGTTCTCTGCCTGAATGAGGTTTCCCAACGGTCATCAGTCGATGGCCGTTGTGCTATTGGGCAGACATGGACGTACATACTCTGACTGTCGTTTTTCCTGCGGCTTTGCGGTAAAAAGCCGGCGTTGAACAGCCGGACCGCGACAAGTCCTGCCGCAGCTGCCTGATTCACCCCTATCCTGCATTCACCAGGCAGCGTATTCGAAGGTTGAGTGGCGCAAGGAGACGCTATGCTATTTCCCCACATGAACAACCTGCCTTTTATGAAGGTCATGGTTCGCACGGTCAAGGAATTCGTCGACGACGAGATGCCCACCTATGCGTCGGCGTTGGCCTACCAGATGCTGTTTTCGCTGTTCCCCTTCCTGCTGTTCCTGATCGCCCTGATCGGCTTTCTGCATCTGCCTGATTTCTTTTCCTGGATGCGCCTGCAGGCCGATCTGGTTCTGCCGCCACAGGCGCTGGAACAGGTCAACCCCGTGATCGACCAGTTGCAACAGTCCAAAGGCGGATTGCTGTCCATTGGTATCGTCGTTGCCTTGTGGACGGCCTCGGCCGGTGTACGCCTGACCATGAGCGCCATGAACGCCGCCTATGATGTGGTCGAGGAACGCCCGGCCTGGAAGCGCATTCCCTTGTCGATCTTCTACACCATTGGCTTGGCCGGCATGCTGCTGTGTGTGGCGGCCCTGATGGTCACCGGCCCGCAAGTCATGCAATGGCTGGCCGGGCAGATTGGCATGGAAGACTTCATCGTCACCCTGTGGACCATCCTGCGCTGGCCGCTGATCGTCATCCTGCTGATGATCGCCGTGGCAGTGATCTACTACGTGATGCCGGACGTGAAGCAGGAATTTCGCTTCATCACGCCAGGTTCGATGCTGGCCGTGGTGGTCTGGATCGTCGCCTCGCTGGGCTTTGCCTACTACGTGAAGACGTTCGCCGACTACAACGCCATGTACGGCAGTATTGGCGCGATCATCGTGTTGCTGCTGTATTTCTACATCTCTTCGGCCGTGCTGTTGCTGGGCGCCGAGATGAATGCCGTGATCGAGCACATGTCGGCCGAGGGCAAGGACAAGGGCGCCAAGGATCCGGAAGAACAGGCCCCGGCCGTGGATCACACCGATACCGAGCCTGCTGGCGAAAAAGACCTGCGTACAGATCAGCCCGCGCCGTCGACGAGTACTGCTCGCCCGTTGTCCTGAACGCGGTCTATCAAGACGCGCCGACCTTCAGGCGCACCAGGGCCAGCAGGTGCTTGCTGGCCCGGTAGCGTTCCAGGCGCTGGGCCAGTTCCATAGGCAGCGAGGTGGCATCCTCAAAGCCTGAGCGTTTATAGAAGTCGTGTAGCTCAGGTGCGCAGAACAACCACACTGGTCCACCCAGCGCCTCTTGGGCCTTGCTGATCAGGCTACTACCGCAGCCTTCGTTTCGCCGTTCGACTGCTACGTGCAACCCCGTCAGCCAATGTCCTCCGGCTATGGGCATGAAGTTCGCCGCCGCAACGATGTCGCCTTCGCGTGCCACCCACCAGCGTGCATTGCCAGCACTGCGCATAGGGCTGCGTTGCGACTTGTAGAACTTGTCCAAAAGGGGCCGTGCACAGCTCGGCAGCTCACTGAATTCCACGTATATGTGTCCTGTTATTGCCAAAGCGCCAGGTTTGCCCCATGGCGGGAAAAATTGCTTCGTGGCGACACTGGCCCTGTAGTAAGGTCCGGGCCTCTTTTTATGACGGAGATGTGCTGTGCAGCAGCCGATTCGCAATCCACTCTACCTGGCTGGTGTGATCAGCCCGCTCTGGCTGGCCGCCGCATTGATCGTAGCCGGCAGCCTCTATCCTGGGTACAGCCACATCAATCAGGCGATGGGCTTGTTGGGCGCCATCGACGCGCCCACCCATACCCTGTGGCCTTGGCTCAGCCACTTTCCGTTGGGCCTGTTGCTGATCGCGTTCGGTATTGGCCTGTACGCACACCACGCCCATCTGCGATTGGCACGGTTGAGCGCATCGCTGGTCATCGTGCACGGCCTGGCAAGCCTGGTCGCCGGCTATTTTTCCTGCGACAACGGCTGTTCGCTGCAGTACCCCTCGACCCAGCAGAACCTGCACACGATTGCCAGCGTGATCATGTCCGCGAGCCTGTTGCTCGCCAGCGCGTTATGGATTTTCGTGGCGCGCCGCGAAGGCCGCAAGGGGCTTATCTGGTTGTCGTTGGTCTGCAGCCTGTTTGCACTGGGCTGCCTGCCGTGGATGGCGGCCGCCATGGACGTGGGCCGCGGCTTCGGTCTGTTCCAGCGGGTCAATTACTTCGCCTCGCTGCTGTGGGTCGCTGGGCTTGCCTGGGCACTGCTCAAGGATGATCGCAGCGGCCAGATCTGAACGGATCAAGCCATCAGGGTAATCCAGATGGCTGCCCCCCCGATCAAGGTGACCATGCTGCCCAAGCCAAGCACCCCCGTCACATCGGCGGGGAACCGCGCACGGTTGATACCTTCGACCCGGCAGCGGTAGCGGCGGCGCTGGCTCAGCCAGATCAGCAATGCCCCCAGCAGGGTCAAGGTGATCAGGCCAGCGGCGAAACGCCCGTGGTGTGGCATCCAGCGTAGAAAAAACAAGCTCGCCACGAGCATTGCCAACAACGTGCGTCCCCAGGCCAGCAAGGTGCGTTCGGGCTGCAGCCCTTCGTCCTGATGACCCGCCTGCGGCAAGCTCATCGCAATACGACGAAAGCAATCAGCGCCGCGGTAACCAAGGCACCGCCGATGGACAGCAATGGCACCAGCAGCGGGATGGGCAAGGGCTGCTTGTGCCGCATCGCCCGCTCCACGTTCAGCCAGCGCAGGCTTGCGCTGGCACTGAGCAGCATGCCCAGCAGCAGCAGGATGACCGCCAGGCTTTTGCGAAACTCGGGCGCGAACACGTCCGCAGTGAACGCTTCGACCGCGATGCCGCCGGCCATCAAGGCCAGTGCCGTACGGATCCAGGCCAGGAACGTGCGTTCGTTGGCCAGAGTGAAGCGCGGGTCCGGCTCGCTGCCGCCCTTGAGCAGCCGCAACTGCCGTGCACTGCGCTCGCCGTGGTGGGGGGGGATCCCGGGGTCAGGTCTCGCCATGTGTGTGCCAAACAGGGTGTGGAAGTAGGGCGATGCTACCACCGTCGACGGTCGCGCCGTCCATTTTCAACGACCCGCTCAGCCGACGGCGGGGGCTACGGGCAGGTGAAAGACGAACTGCGTGCCGTCTTCGTCGGTCGAGCTGACCTCCAGTCGTCCATCGTGGGCCAACGCAATCTGGTAGGCGATGTACAGGCCCAGGCCCAGTCCGCCACGCGGGCTGCGTACGCTGGGTCGGGCAAAAGGCTTGAACAACTGGGCACGTACGTTTTCGGCAATCGCCGGCCCCTGGTTATGCACCGAAAGTGTGAACGCCTGATTGGAAAGCCGCCCGCTGACGTGGACATCGCTGTCCGGCGCACCATGGATAAGGGCATTGGACACCAGGTTCGATAGCAGCTGGCCGATGCGCTCCTTGTCGCACAGCACGCCCCGCAGGTCATCCACATCCATCGATATGACCCGGTCGGGATGGATGCGCTGCAGTTCCGAAACCACGTGCTCCAGGCTTCGCGTCAGGTCGGCATCGGGTTGCAGATCGACCACGATGCCGGCCCCCAGTCGCCCGCGAGCGAAATCCAGAACGTCCTCGATCAACTGCGAGGCGCGGCGTGCGCTGGTCTGGATGTGCTTGACGATCCCTGCGCTGCGCTCATCGGCGACCCGGCGTTGCAGCAGCTCGGCACCGGCGTTGATGGCGAACAGCGGGTTGCGCAGGTCATGGCCCAGGACTGCGATGAACTGATCTCGCAGGTCGGCCATTTCCCGTTCCTCCAGCAACGCCGTGGCCGTGCGCTGGTGCTGCTCCTCGTTTTCCATCTGCAACGACAGCAGCCGCGCGAACGAGTCCATCATCGGTTCGATGGTGGTGCCTTTCAGGCAGGTCGGCCGAGGATCGAGCGCGCAGATCGTGCCGAAGAAGCTGCCGTCGGCGCGGAATATGGGCGTGGATATATAGCTCTCGAAACGGTAGATGCGCGGCGTGTGGTGATTGCAATACACCTCGTCTTCGCTGACTTTGTCGATGATTATGGTCTGGTGACTGGTGCGTATCTCATGGCACAGGGTGGTGGTGATATCCAGTTCCTCGCCGACCTTCAGGCCGAAACCCAGGGTGTCGAGCACCGCGCAGGTAGTCCATGAAGTGTCGGTGACCCGGGCGACGGCGGCGAAACGCATTCCGGTGGTTTCGCAGATCACCTGCAAGATTGCCGGGACTGCGTCGATACGTGCGATGGTGGCTATGTCGGCTGCTGCAGTCGTGCCCATGAGATGTCCACTGTGGTTGCGCATGCCGGAGTCATTGAGAGGTCGTGTCCGGACGGTGCACCGATTCTAACGATGCCGCCTCGGACTGTAAAAAAATGTTGAACAGGTTATCGATCAATGGGCGTGCAGGCCTGCTGGCGATGCCACATGCGACCTGCGCGTAGACGCCTGCTGCTTGAGCACCGACTCGAGCGCTGACTGATCCAGCGGCTTGCTCAGCTGTGCACCTTGGACTTGCGCGCAGCGATCACGCCGCAACTCGAGCAACTGCTGCTCGGTGTCGACGCCGGCGCCGATCACCGTGACGCCCATGGCCTGGCCCAAATCGATAATGCCTCGCACCAGTCCGCGATCCTGTGGGTTGCCGTTCATGCCGGCCACGAAGCGCGGGTCGATCTTCACGGCATCGAACGGGTAGATCCGCAGGTACCCCAGTGAACAGTAGCCGCTGCCGAATTCGTCGAGAATCAAGCCCGCGCCCAGCTCCTTCAGCGCCGTCAGCGCACCCACCGCGCCGTCGGCACAGCCCAGCATGACCTGCTCGGCGACCTGCACCTGCAGGCGGCTGGCAGGCAGGCGGCTGTCGGTCAGCGCATCGCGCACATCGCGGGGAACATCGCCACGGCTGAAATGCGCCGGCGCCAGACTCACCGACAAGGCTATCGACTGCGGCCAATGGCGCGCCATCCGGCAGGCCTCGCGCAGAGTCCAGCGATCGATGGCAATGATCAGGTCGCTGCGCTCGGCCAGAGGCAGGAAGACATCGGGGGTGAGCAAGCCTTCGACAGGGTGCTGCCAACGCAGAAGTGCTTCCGCGGCAACCACGCGAGCACCGTCGGCGCTGTACCTGGGCTGGAAGTGAAGCAGCAGTTGCTCATGGCGAAGGGCGGACTGCAGATCGGTTTCCAGCTGCCACAGCGAGTTCTGTCGCTCCAGCGCGGGTGCGAAGTGCTGCCACTGCCCCCGGCCTCGGGTCTGCGCCTGACGCAGGGCAATGCCGGCGCAATGCATCCATTGCTTGGCATCGCCACCCGCAGGATGGTCGTGGACCACGCCGATGTTCACTCCGACCTGCATATGCTTGATGCCATGCACGACGGGCCGTTGGACATTGTCGATCAGACGCTCGCAGAAATGCTCGATCTCGATCATTTCATCGATACTGGCAAGCACGATCATGAACTGCCCCGCGCGCAGGCGCGTCACCAGATCGTTGCTGCGGGTACTGTCACGCAGGCGGCTGGCGACTGTGCGCAATATGCACTCACGGGCGGATTGCCCCAACGCCTCATCCGGATCGTCGAACCCTTCGAGATCCAGCAACAGCAGCGTCAGTGGCAAGGGGCGAAGACGATCGGCCAGCGTCTGGTCGAGAAAGCGTGTCAGGGCCTGCTCATTCCCCAGACCGGTGACCGCATCGTGGGTCGAGCGATGGGCAAGCTGGGCCTGGGCGCTGACCTGGTCAGTGATGTCGACCACTGTGCCGCGATAGCCTGCAAGCTGTGCGTCACGCACGATGCGGCACGCAACGATGCGACAGTGACGGACCTGCCCGGCACTGTCGCGGTAGGTGCAGCGCAACTGGCCAGTACCCGGCGAGCTGTTATCCAATTGTTGCAGCCATTGACCTGGGGGCAAGGTTTCGCACTGCATCAACAGCTCGATGGGCTGGCCCAGCCAAGCATCGCAAGCCAAGCCAGTGGATGCAGTGAATCGGGTGGACAGATAGCTGACCCGCAAAAATTCGTCGGTCTCCCATATCCAATCGGAACTGGCGCTGGTCAGGTCATGCAGACGTTCTTCACGCTCGCGCAGGGCCCGATGTTCATCCTGCAATCGCGCATGGTCCTGGTCGATGTCGCGCAAGCTGCGCAACGTCCTGCGCAAGAGCCCGGCGGACGCGATCAGCACTGCCAGTAGCAGCAGCGCGACGGTCATCGGCAGCGACATGGACCATAGGGGTTCGCCGCCCGGTGGCGGGGTCTGTACCGGCAAGCCAGCGCCCGCATCATTCAGCGAGATCAGCGGCCGACCACTGTTTTCGCCCAGATCGCGCTCCGCGTCGGCCACGTTCGACGTGACCGTTTCGGTCGATGGAACGCCGACTTGTTCCGGCGCGGCAGTAAAGCCAAGCATGGCGCCGCCGGCAATCAGCACACTGGCAAGGATAGGTAACAGGAAGGCCAACACCAGAAGCCGGGCATGGCGTGAGTGGCGGGAGGCATTGGCGGCATCAACAGCATTCATGAGCAGCGGTCCTTGCGAACAGACGTGTCCTGGTGCCATCTGGACGTTTGCCCTCGGTACATGGTTCCCTGCACTCGACCAAGCGCCGAATACGGGTGTCCAGCTTGTCAAGCCGGCCGGAACTCTCACTTTTCACGCCAGCCCGAAAGCGTATGCTGTAGCTCGCATCTTTCAGCCAGAGGGCTGCATGAATATTCCACTGCTTTTCGGAGTGCTCGCGCTTATGACGTCGTTTTCGCCAAACGCCGAAGAACTGCCTGCCTCGTTGCGCGAGGACGGCCAGTATCGTAATCAGGTGGTCCTGCCTAAGGACGGCTTCATGAAGAAGCTGCGCATCGGCATCAAGTACCTGCTGCTCAGCAAGCCACCCGGAACCCGCCCACAAGCGGCACTGCCGGTCGAGCAGATTTCCCGCCAGCAACTGCTGGCCGCGCCGGACTACAGCCTCTGGCGGTTGGGGCACTCGACGGTGCTGCTGAAAATGGGTGGCGAATTCCTCATCACCGACCCGGTATTCTCCGAGCGCGCCTCGCCCGTCCAGTGGGCAGGTCCCTTGCGCTTCCACCAGCCGCCGATCAGCATTGCCGAATTGCCGCCGATCAAAGCGGTCATCCTGTCCCACGACCACTACGACCATCTGGACGAGCACGCGATCAAAGCGCTGGCCGGCAAGAGCGAGTATTTCCTGACCACACTCGGGGTGGGCGACCGGTTGATCGAATGGGGGGTACCTGCCAGCAAGGTTCGTCAGCTGGACTGGTGGCAAGAAACCCAGGTGGGTGGGTTGCGCCTGGTCGCCACACCGTCGCAGCACTTCTCCGGGCGTAGCCTGTTCGACAGCAACAGCACGCTCTGGGCATCGTGGGTGGTCATCGACCAGGACTTTCGCCTGTTCTTCAGCGGCGATACCGGCTACTTCCCAGGCTTCAAACAGATCGGCGAGCGTTTCGGACCTTTCGACCTGACCCTGATGGAGACCGGGGCCTACAACGTCGCCTGGCCCAACGTGCACATGCAGCCTGAAGAAACGCTGCAGGCCCATCTGGACCTGCGCGGCAAAACGCTACTGCCCATTCACAACGGCACTTTCGACCTGTCGATCCACGACTGGCATGAACCTTTCGATCGCATCAGCGCGCTGGCGCAGGCCAAGGGCGTTCCGTTGAGCACGCCACGCATGGGTCAGCGGATCGACCTGCGCCAGCCCCAGGCCAGCGAGCATTGGTGGGAACAGGTCGACTCACCTGCGCCCGTCGCCACACCGTGATCCAATGATGGCTCAGGCATCGGCGTTGGGTTCCTTGCGCGATTTGCCCTGGCCATCGTCCTTGGGCGGCAGGCCGCTTTCGCTACGGATCTGCGCATGGCTGATCAAGGCGAAGATGAAGCTGCCGCCAATGATGTTGCCCGCCAGCGTCGGTGCAGCGAAGTCGAGCCAAAAGGCTTTCCAGCCCAGCTCGCCGGCCCACACCAGGTAGGACACTTCCGCCGAGCCGACGACGATGTGGGTGAAATCCCCCAGCGCCATCAGGTAGGTGACCAGGATGATGATCCACATCTTGGCGCTTTCCTGCGAAGCGATCATCCAGACCATGGTAGCGATCATCCAACCGGAGATGATGCCTTTGGAAAACATCTCCGACAGATTGTTTTCCATCACCTTGCGACCAATTTCAAGAAAGGCCACGTCGGTCTTGGCGTCGAAGATCGGCAAGTGCAGCATGACGTAGGACACCAGCAGTGTGCCTACCAGGTTACCGGCCAGCACCACGCCCCAGAGCTTGAACAGCCGGCCCAGATTGCCCAGGTTCGGTTTGCTCATGATCGGCAGGACGGCGGTCAGGGTGTTCTCGGTGAACAGTTGCTGGCGCGCCAGGATCACGGCAAGAAAACCGGCCGAGTAGCCCAGGCTGGCGATGACCTTGCTGGTTTCGCCGTCGGGTAGGCGCGAGTTGAACAGTCCCATGGCCATCAGCGACAGACCCATGGTCAGGCCGGCAGCCAAGGCCGACCACCACAAAGCGGCGACCGTGCGCTCGAGTTCGTGGTCGCCCTGTATGCGAATGGTTTCATGCAGCACCGCCGCGCGGGGCGGTTGGTTCTCATGGACTTCTTCTTTTTCGTCGGACGACAGGCCAGGCGTCTTGCCTTCTTCTTCGGGGGCATCAAGGCGGGGTTCGTGCTTTTCCATGGAGGTTCCTGCAAATGCGGTGGCGCGCGTGCCGGGTGCACGGCTGCCTCAGCACAGACCTTCAGGGCCCCGAATAAGTTGCGTCAGTGCGCACCGAGCGTCGGTTACAGGCCGAATACCTCGCGCAGCGCCTCGGCATAGGCCTGGCTACCCAGGGTCATGCTGTTGTTGTGGGTACCGCCGGGCACCAGCAGTAACCGCTTGGGTTCGGCAGCGGCATCGAACAGTTCCTGGCTGAAACGCGACGGCACGTAGCGGTCGTCCAGGCCATGGACGATCAACACCGGAATCTTGATGTCGCCGATCTTGTCGATGGAATCGAATTTCTCCGACATGATCCAGCGCACCGGCAGGGACGTATTGGCGACCGCTGCGGCGGCGGCGGCCAGGTCGGTGAAAGTCGACTCCACGATCAGCCCGGCAGCTTTCGGCTCATCGCCCCCGGCTAGGTGCTCTGCCAGATCCACCGCGATCGCGCCCCCCAGCGAATGACCATAGATGAAGCGTCGCTCGGCTTTGGGCTGCAACTGCACCAGGCGCTCCCAGGCAGCCTGGGCGTCCTGGTACACCGTGCGCTCGGACGGCAGGTCGCCTGGGCTCTCGCCGAAGCCGCGGTAATCGATGGCCAGCACCGAAAATCCAAGTTCGCGCAGCTGGCTGATGCGCCGCACCTGCGCGGTGAGGTTCCAGCGCGTGCCATGCAGGTAGAGCACCGCCGGTGCATCGGCGCGCGGCGCCGGCCACCACCAGGCATGCAAGTATTGGGTGCTGCTCAGGGCCTTCTCCACTGGAATCTGCAGTTCGGTAACGCCCGAAGGCAATCCTGCATACCAACTGGCCGTGCCAGGCTCGATGTTGAACAGCAACTGCCGCTCTTTATACGCCAGCTGCGAGCATCCATACGGCAAGCCAACGCCGATCGCCAACGCCAGCAGTAGAAAGGGGAGCCAGCGCCGACGACGTGGCGCGGTGGTAGGTGATGCCATGCACGCAAACTCCAACTGGGTCTCTGTACTGGACCTGAGCAGGTCAGGCGCTGTTCCATGGCTATTTGGTTTCAAGCGGTGTCAGCGCCTGCCCAACCAGCAGCAGAATGCCCGTTGCTGACGCCTTGTTGCCATCGTTCCACCGATATTCTAATGTCGTCTGACGACTGATGATTGCGCTGCCATCGCTGCAGCGTGGCAACCAATAAAAAGGACAACACATGAAAATCGTGATGGTGGGAGAAGCTGCGACGCACCGTGAGGCACTTTCCACTGCCCTGGACTTCCCCGTTCAATTCGTCGAGCTGCCCCGCGACGCCCACGAATCGGATGCCTGGGACGACCAGATCGAAGGCGCCGACGTACTGGTCTCGATGCGTTTCCAGCGGCGTGGTCCCGCACCGGCCTTCCGCTTGCTGCATGTGCCCGGCGCCGGGCTGGATGGCATCGATTTCGCCGCGCTGCCTACCGGCGCCACGGTCTGCAATGTCTTCGAACACGAAATTCCAATGGCCGAATACGCCCTGGCCTGCATGCTCGAACACCAGGTCGAGCTGGCAGCCCTGAAGGCGCGTTTCAGTACCGAGCAGTGGACCGACGCCTACCTGAAGCGCCAACCGCGTGGCGAGCTGTTCGGCAACACCGTGGTCATTGTCGGGTTCGGTCGTATCGGCCAGGCCGTTGCCAGCCGAGCACAGGCCTTTGGCCTGCACGTCATTGCCATATCCGCTCGCGCCCGAGACGGACGCGTTGCCGGGCCAATGGACGAAGCGTACACACCTGCCGAGCTCGACCCGGCGCTCGCCCGTGCCGATTTCGTCGTGTTGACCTGCCCCCTGGACGAGCGCACCCGCGGCTCGTTCGCCGCCGCCCAGTTCGCCGCGATGCGTGCCGATGCCGTGTTGATCAACATTGCCCGCGCCGCAGTGGTTGACCAAAGTGCCCTGTACCACGCCCTGCGCGACAACCTCATCGCCAAGGCCTACCTGGACGTCTGGTACAGCTACCCCAGCGGCGAATCCGACGCTGTCGCACCGGCGCAATATCGTTTCGAAGACCTCCCCAACGCCTACTGCACCCCCCACGCCTCCGGCTGGACCCAGGGCCTTTTCGAACGCCGCTACGCCTTCATAGCCGCCAACATCACCCGCCTGCACCAAGGCCAGCCCCTCCAGAACGTCGTTACAATCCCCCGTCCTGTCTAACACCCGGCGCGGCGACACACCCGGCCCCTGTAGCAGCGGCGCAAGCCGCGTCCGGCCACACCTCAATCCTTTTGACACACCGCACCTGCCTCCCACGCATACGCCAAACCCTTCCTACATCCCAGCCCCCCAATTCCTCTGCCTGGACTCACCCAGGCTTCGCACACTGACGCCTCTTCAATCCGACCGACAAGGACCGTCGTTTATGACCATTGGCTCATCCCACAACCATCCCGCCGACATCGCCGCTGCCTTGCAAAACCCCGCCAGCCCGCCTTGGGCGGCTCGCTTTCCCAATCCTCCGGACCTGTGTTTCGACTATCGCCGCCTGCTCGAACAAACCGCAGGCATCGCTCACGGGGGCAACCCACAACACCGCATCTGCATCATCGGCGCGGGCGTCGCAGGCCTGGTCGCGGCCCGCGAACTGCTGCGCTGTGGCTTCGAACAGATCACCCTGATCGAGCAGTCGCGCCGCTTGGGTGGACGTCACCTCACCGTGCACGTAGATGGGCCGCAAGCCACAGCCTCCGTCACACCGTTCGAAATGGGCGCTATGCGCATGCCCTTTTTCAATCGCACGGGCGAGGCACCCGCGCAAGGCCGCTCACTGATGGCCTACTACGCTGGCCTGTACGACCTTAAAACCTCGGACTTCCCGAATCCCGGCACGCCCTTCGTGCGCTCCACCGGTATTTATCTGCGCGGGGAGGACGATGCAACCAAGCTTGCGGCATTCAGCGATGCCGAACTGGTCGATAAATGTGTGCGCGAGCTGGACCGCATCCTGCTGCGGTGCAGCAACGTCGGTTCGCGCATTTCCCCGTTCATCTACACCACCAACGCGCGCGTACAGCGCTGGGTGACAGACCGCAACGCTCTGGGCTGCGCCAAGCTCTACCGCGCCGGCGCCTACCAGGATGCGGTCGGCCTGATGAGCTACAACCGCGACTACAGCGCTCGATCCGGACTGTACTTCGCCGGTGAGTCCTTTTCGGTCGATGCCGGCTGGACTGAACCGGCCATGCGCGGCGCCGTCGATGCGGTGATCAACCTCTGCGCCAACCAAGGTGCAGCTTTCAACGGTGGATTCGACCTGGCCCGTTACCCTCGGTATGGCGTCGAGCCCTGAATTCGACTGAGGTCGTAGGCGTATTGAACGGTTTTGTACGGTCAGCCGGATTACTCCTACACCAGCTTGGGAATCATCCGGTTTTTTAATCCAAACGAATGCGTTTCTATGCGGAGGCAATCCAAAAACAACAAAAAGGTGCCTCCATGTCCTCTGCTTCTGCCATCAGTCCCGTGCGCGTCGCTGTCGTCCAGTTCGATCCGCAATGCGGCCTCGAACACCGCTCGTTCAACCTGTCTCACAGCCTTCATCTGGCCCGGCGCGCCGTAGCCGGAGGCGCCCAGCTGATCGTACTGCCGGAACTGGCCAACACCGGCTACGCCTACCGCAACCGCGAGGAAGCCTTTGCGTTGGCCGAGGCCGTACCCGAAGGCCCCAGCGCCCAGGCCTGGATCGAGTTCGCCCGCGAACACCAGGTCTACCTTGCTGCCGGTCTGGCAGAACGTGATGGCCACAAACTCTACGACTGCGCGGTGCTGGTCGGCCCCGAGGGTTTCATCGGCAAATACCGCAAGGCCCATCTGTGGAATCTGGAAAAACTCTGGTTCAGCCCCGGCGACCTCGGTTTCCCAGTATTCGAGACGCCCATCGGGCGCATCGGCCTGATGATCTGCTGGGATGTCTGGTTCCCCGAAGTGCCACGTCTGCTCAGCCTGCAAGGGGCGGACATCATCTGCAGCCTGAACAATTGGGTCTGGACACCACCGCCGCTGTTCGACGAAACCGGCAAATGCATGGCCTCTTACCTGACCATCACTGCGGCCCACGTCAACAACACCTTCATCGCCGCCGCCAACCGCATCGGCACCGACCGCGGCGATCGCTTCCTCGGCTGCTCGTTGATAGCCGGCACCAACGGTTGGCCGCTCAGCGAAGTGGCCGGTGCCGAAGAGGAAACCATCCTCTTCGCCGACATCGATCTGGTTTCGGCGCGCAGCGCACCGATCTGGAACAGCCTCAATGATCTTCCACGCGACCGCCGGGTCGACCTGTACGGCTCGATGCTGGGCTATGACCGCCATGCCGCGCTGCCGCGCTGAGGAGGGATGCCCATGGATACCTCTCTGCACGACACACCAACGCGCGCATCCACCGGGACCCTGACAGGTTTGCTGGTGCTGTCTCTGGCAATCACGCTGACAGTGATCAGCGGCAAGCTGCTGGCGGTCGATGCGCTGTGGCCCGGCTATGGCGACATGATGGCTAACTTGCACCATCCGGCGGCCTGGTGGCGCTGGATAGTCGGCGATATCAGCGAAGTGGCGTTCTACAAGCACGAGTTCGCCTCCATCGGTCTGCTCGCCGGCGCCGGATTGGGCTGGTGGGCCAATCGCACCGGCAAGCGCTGGCAGGGTTTCGCAATCTGCTACGGCACCGGCCTGTGGCCATGGGTGGTGACCAGTTCACTGCTGGGTCTGGGCCTGGGCAACCTGCTCTGGGGCTGGACGCTGTCGGCCGATACCTGGCAGCCGACCTTCGTCGCCTTCGTTTCCATGCCCGCGGCCACCGTGCTGCTGTTCGGCCGTGGCTGGCGTGTAGCGCTGACCGGGGCCATCATGGGCGCCGTGCTGGTCACACCAGCCTGCCTGTTGATCGTTCAGTACGTGTGCGTCCCGCTGGCCCTGCCGGTGGTGATTGGCAATGTCACCGGCATGGCCGTGGGCAGCGTGATCGGCTTCCTGCTGTGCAAACGCTTCCCGGCTCTGGTGAAGCCCGATGCGGCGCCCTCGACAGCGCCACCGGTGGTGGCATCGACCCCGGACTACGGGATGCGCTGGACCTTGCGCCGTATCCTCGCCGACTTCTCCGAAGCGCCGTTCTTCGGCAACGAGTGGGCCAGCCTGGGGTTGGTGCTGGGCGCGCTGCTGGCGCTGATGCTCAATCCGGCCAGCCCGTTCTACGGTTCCGGCTGGCTGCTGCAATTGCTGGCGGCGCAAACCCTGGCTTCGGCCCTGGGCGTGCTCATCTGGCGTCATCAATGGATAGCCCGCGGCTGGTATCCGACCTACATCCCCGTGGTCTCGGTAGCCCCCGCCGCGATTCTGGTCCATGGTGGCAGCCTGCCGGTGATCATTCTCAGTGCCGCACTGGGCGCACTGCTGGCGCCGCCACTGGCCGTAGCCATCAGCCAGCGGTTACCGTCCTACATGCATGGCTACATCGGCAACGTGCTGTCCATGGCCATCAGTACCTTGCTCATCCTGCCGTTGATCGGCCTGATCATCGGCAGTCCCAACCTTTGACGGAGAACCGCCCGTGGCTCTACCCAAACTGTCCGTAGGTGCCTTGGGCGGCACCATCAGCATGCAGGCCCAACCCACTGGGGCGGGCGTTCAGCCCAGCCTGAGCGGGCAGGGCATGGTCGATCTGCTGCCGGAACTGACTTCGCTGGCCGACGTTCAGGTGCAAACGCTGAACCTCTTGCCCAGTGCCTCCCTGAGTTTCCAGGCGCTGCTCGAAGTCCTGGATTGGGCCCGCGAATGCGTCACTGCCGGCTCTGTAGGTGTGGTCATCAGCCAGGGCACCGACACCTTGGAAGAGGCCGCGTTCTTTCTCGACCTGCTCTGGGACCTGGACGAGCCTCTGGTCCTGACCGGTGCCATGCGCGCGGCATCGCACTGCGGTGCAGACGGCCCGGCCAACCTGCTGGCTGCAGCGCAGGTCGCGTTGGCCGAACGGAGCTGCGGCCGTGGCGTACTGGTAGTGATGAACGACCAGGTGCATGCCGCATCCAGGGTGCGCAAGGTGGCGGCCTTGGCCATGGACGCCTTTGCCTCATCGCCCTATGGCCCGGTTGGCCTGATGATCGAGAACCAGGTTCACTACGGCGCCGCGCCGCCAGCTCGACAATGTGTGCCGCGCCCCACTAGAACCAATCACAGTGTGCTGCTGTTGGAGGCGGCACTGGATGCCGATACCTTGTTGCTCGACAAGGTCGTCGACGCCGGCTATCAGGGCCTGGTCATCGCCGGTTTCGGCGCTGGCCACGTCTCACAGCGTTGGGCCGCCAGCCTGCGGGCCATTGCCCAGGACCTGCCGGTGATAGTAGCCACGCGCACCGGCCAAGGGCCTACCGCCAAGGCCAGTTACGGCTTCGTCGGCGGCGAAATCGATCTGCAAGCCAATGGGGCGGTGATGGGTGGTTTTCTCTGCCCGCGCAAATGCCGGATCCTGCTCTGGGTCCTGATCGGTAGCGCTCGGGAGCGCGCGTTGCAGGACTACCTGGGTCGATTGGGAGGCTGATCCACGGCAGACCCAAGGACACCGTCCACGCGGGCAGCTACAATGCGGGCATTATTTTTGATGACCCGATCGAGCAGACCATGGCCTACAACATCAGCAACGACGCGCTGACCGACGAACAACTGGATTACGTGGAGGAAATACTGGGGCAATACGCCAGTGAGACCTCAATCGGCAGTATTTCCGAGCTCGATGGCTTCTTCGCGGCCATCGTTTCGGGCCCCCAGGCCATCGCCTTCGACGACTGGTACGCAGCGCTGTGGGGTGGTCCCGATCAACTGCCAGTGTTCAAGGACGACAAACAGTTCCAGAAATTCTTCGACCTGCTCATCCAACACATGAACCAACTGGCAATGCTGCTGGAGGAAGACTTCGAAAACTTCGCGCCGATCTTCAATCTGTTCGACGACGAAGAAGTCGTCAGCGTCGAGGACTGGTGCTACGGTTACGAGCGCGGCGTCGTGGTCGGCGGCAGCTGGCTCGACATGCCTGACCAGGAACAAGACCTGCTCGCACTGATTACCCTGCATACCCAAGGCGTCGACCTGCTCAAGCGCGACGGTTCAGGCGAAGAGCTGGATGCCGAAGAAGCCATGGAAATGATCCAGATGGCCGCGATCCGTCTGCACCAGTATTGGTTCGAACGCCGTCCCAGCAACACTCCGGCCATCGCCGAAACCAAGACCGGGCGCAACGATCCCTGCCCCTGCGGGAGCGGCAAGAAGTTCAAGCAGTGCTGCCTGCATTGATGGCTGAAACCCAGCTGTGCATTGCAAGTGAGTGATTTTTTTACCCTTGGTGGAAATTTGCCGTTGACAGTGGCGTGCCAATCCGTAGAATTGCGCGCCACAGCAGGCACGTAGCTCAGTTGGTTAGAGCACCACCTTGACATGGTGGGGGTCGTTGGTTCGAGTCCAATCGCGCCTACCAAACAAAATCCGCTCTGCTGGGCGGTGCAAAAGGGCGATCCGAAAGGGTCGCCCTTTTTCGTTCGTGCGCAATAGGCTTGCACGCACTTGCCCCCTCGGCTCGCTGCGCGCATTATTCCGATCATTCCATCAACCTGGCCCATTGCATGTCTCACAGCGCGGCTCCATCGCCTATCGACGAGTCCGAACGCCTGGCTGCGCTCGAGCACCTCAGTGTTCTTGACAGTCCTCCAGAGCCTGGTTTCGACGATATCGTTCAACTGGCCACTCAGCTCTGCGCGACACCCATCGGCCTTGTGTCCCTGGTGGACCGCGAACGGCAGTGGTTCAAGGCCTGTATAGGGCTGGATGTTCCCCAGACCCACCGCGATCTGGCGTTCTGCGCCCATGCCATTCTGGCGCCTGAAACCGTGATGATAGTGCCGGACACCCATCTCGACCCGCGCTTCATGAACAGTCCGCTCGTATTGGGCCCGCCCTACATCCGTTTCTATGCCGGCGCACCGATCATCACGCGCCAAGGCTCGGCGCTGGGCACGGTCTGCGTCATCGACACTGTGCCGCGCACCCTGGAAGCAGCGCAGTGCAAGGCCCTGCAGGCCCTCGCCCGGCAAACGGCTGCACAGCTGGAGCTGCGTCTGCTCAATGACCAGCGCGAGCAGCAGACCCTCTCCTTGTCCCAGCAACTGGACAATGTGCTGAGCGAGCACCAGCAAACCCTGCAAACCCTGCGACACGCCCAGCGCATATCATCGCTGGGTCAGCTCACCGCAGGCATCGCCCACGACTTCAACAACCTGCTGCAAGCGGTCAGTGCCAGTCTGCAGATGACTCGCCTCAAGGCCCGCAAACCCCTGGAGGTCGAGCGCCTGACCGAGATCGGTCTGCAGGCGGTGCGCCAAGGCGCCCAACTGATCCATCATCTGCTCGCTTTCGCCCGTCGCGAAGAACCCAGCGTGCAGGCCGTAAAGCTAGACGAGCGAATCGAGCACAACAGTGATCTGTTCGGCCGCGCACTGGGCGCCACTACCAAGGTCCTGCTGGACCTGCAGGCGCCCGCTCAGGCGGTGATGTGCGACGCCCATCAACTGGACGCCGCCTTGCTCAACCTGCTGGTGAACGCCCGCGATGCCTTGCGCGGTGCCGGGCAGATTCGGGTAGCGACCTGCCAGCGCGTGGTCTGCGGCGACGCCCAGCTGGCCGACGGTGACTATCTCTGTCTGAGCGTAGCGGACGACGGGCCGGGTATTCCGGAAGACGTGCTGGCCCAGGTCTTCGAACCGTTCTATACCACCAAGGCTTCGGGCCAGGGCACAGGTTTGGGGCTGTCCCAGGTATACGGCTTTGCCCTGAGCGCCGAAGGCATTGCCCGCATCGACAGCCGAGCAGGCGAGGGCACCACGGTAACCCTTTGGCTACGCCGTGCGGCAGCGGTATAGCCAATCGCTTACAAGCCGTGACTCCAATCGCCTCTATTGCTCTCATTCGTGCGGCAGTATTCTAGCCTCACTAACTGAGACGAAGGATACGACTCAGGGTCAGGGACGACCGGCCATTGCAAGGAAGCTGCTGACAGGATGTTGGAATGGCTAGACAAAAAACCCGCTTCGGCGGGTTTTTTGTTGGCTTCCATTTTGTTCGCCCATTGCAGGGCGATGCTCTCCCGCAACGGAACGAATTCCGCTATTGGCCAGCCACGATGCGTTTGACCATGGCTGCATGCCCGGTCGGATCACTGGCCCGGGAAATCACTTGGACAACCGACATGCTCTGGCCAGATCCGGCCACGAACGTCGTGGTCATGGTCGCACCGCCGCCCATGGTCGCGGTGCTGTCTATCTGTTCCACGCCCAGTTTTCGCAAGGTCATGCGCTTTTCGGCAGTCTTCTTGAAGTCGGGCAATGCGGTGGCTTGCTGCTTGATGAAACCGGCTGTGGCGCCGGTCAGGAACTCATCATCGTTGTCGGCAGCGTGTCCGCCTTTGGGGATCGGCAGTTCGGTGGTCACCACCACACGTCTTTCTTTTTCGTTCATGTACATCATGCCCTTGGCACCGGCCGCATCGCTTTTCGGATCGGCAGGTGGCAGCGGGTTGACGGTATAGCCAGCAGGCAGGGTGAACATGAATTTGCCGTCGAGTGTCTTGACGGTCTGCGTCTTCGGCGCGCTCGGTGCCGGCTTGGCGGCCCAGGCCGCATTGGCCAGGCCCAGCGTTAAAGCGAGAAACAGGCAGGTGCGGCGCATTGACGAAACTCCAATAGGGTCAGGAGTGGGATCCTACTCCAGACCTATTGGCTTGAGAACGCGCGCGAACCTTACTTATCCAGTGCCTGCACCAGCTGGTGGGCGAACCTGACCCGCGCTTCGTTCGGGTAATTCTTGTTAGCCAGCACGACCACCCCGATCCCCTTCGACGGTACGAACGCAACGTATCCACCGAAACCATTGGTCGACCCCGTCTTGTTGATCCATACCTGGTCCAAGGGCTGCAGCGGACTTGTAGGTTGCGTCGTCAAAGCCACCGCATTGGAATTGCCTTGAACTAGGGTATCGAGTGCGACCGGATAGCCGTATAGCTCCCAGATCAATCCCTGCGTCATGCCGCCTACCCGGAAGTAGCCCTGCTGCGTGGCCTTCAGCGCTTCGCGAAGTTTCGCTGGTACCGCCACCGTATCCATCTGCGCCTGCAGGTAGTGGAGCATGTCCCATGCACTGGACTTGAACCCATAGGCTTCATCGGCCAGTACCGCAGGATTCAACCTCACTGGCTGATCTTTCTTGTCGTAACCCTGCGCATACAGCGGCAACTGGGCAGCCGGTACATCCAGATAGGTGTGGGCCAGGCCCAATCCCGGAAGCAGCGTGTCGTGCATGGCCTGAGTGAAAGAAACATTCATGCTTTTGGCTGCGATCAGTCCGAGCAGGCCAATGCTTGGGTTTGCATAGCTGCGCTGGGTACCTGGCGCATAGCTGGGTCGCCAGTCGCGCAAGTACGCCATCAGTTGCGCATCGTTCTGGATGTCATCCGGCAGTTGCAACGGAAACCCGCCGGCGCTATGAGTGCCCAGGTCGGCCAGAGACACCTGATCCAACGGTGTGCCGCGCAAGGCCGGGAGGTACTGGCCAGGATGATCGGTCAATGACAGCTTGCCATTGGCCTGTGCATAGGCGGCCAAGGCGGCAGTGAAGGTCTTGCTGATCGAACCCAGCTCGAAGAGGGTGTCCTCGGTAACAGGGGTTCGAGTCTCGCGTGAAGCCAGCCCATAGTTGAAGAACATCTGTTGACGCCCGTCGATGATCGCGATTGCCATCCCGGCAATGTCGTACTGGCTCATCAGGGATTCGGCCCGAGCCTTCACCAGCGGTTCGATTGATGGCACCCCAGCCTGGACGCTTGTACTCGTCCAGGCTGTGGTGCAGGCCAACAGACATCCAATGACCATTGCTGTGCGAGGTCTGC